>CAXTSA010000332.1:0-3688 GCA_964246755.1 uncultured Acidobacteriaceae bacterium | reverse complement strand
CGTCCGGCTCTGCCTCTCCGGCGAGGCGGTGTCGGACATGTCGGATGCTTCCGGCACCGGCTGGCTCGATGTCGGCGCGCGGGACTGGTCGGACGCGGCACTGGCTGCCACCGGTCTCGACCGCTCGCACATGCCGCGCCTGGTGGAAGGCAGCGCGGTAAGCGCGATGCTGCGTCCGGACCTGGCGCGGCGATTCGGGATGCGCGGCCAAGTGGCGATCGCAGGCGGCGCCGGCGACAACGCGGCCGCGGCCTGCGGCATCGGCGCGGTGACGCCGGGCAGCGCCTTCGTCTCGCTCGGGACGTCGGGCGTGCTGTTCGCCAGCACGGACCGCTTCGCGCCCAACACGGGGGCCGGGGTGCACGCCTTCTGCCATGCGCTGGAGGACACCTGGCACCAGATGGGCGTGATCCTGTCGGCCACCGACAGCCTGGAATGGCTGGCGCGCCTGCTGGCAAGCGACGCCGCAAGCCTGGTCGCCGATCTGGGAGAGATTGTGCGGCAGCCTTCGCCCGCCTTGTTCGCCCCGTTCCTGGCCGGCGAGCGCACGCCCCACAACAATGCCGCCCTGCGCGGCGGGTTTGCCGCACTCGGCCACGAGGCGGACCGGGCGGCCCTCACCCAGGCGGTGCTGGAAGGGGTCGCGTTCGCCTTTCGCGACTGCCAGGATGCGCTGGAGGCCGCCGGCACAAGGATCAAGCGGCATTGGGCGGTAGGCGGCGGCGCGCGTTCGCGGCTGTGGCTGCGCGTCCTGGCCAGCGTGCTGCGCCGGCCGCTCGACCTGCCGGCGATGGCCGAGAGCGGGGGCGCGTTCGGTGCGGCCCGGCTCGCCTTGTGCGCGGGGCGCGGCGCCGACCCGCTTGTGGTCTCCACCGCCCCCGGAATTGCCGAGACTTTCGAGCCCGACCCGCGACTTGCCGACGCCTACGATCGCGCGCACGCGCGCTACCGCATCTTTTCCTCCAGCCTCATGGAGCTTGCCAGATCATGACCTCATCCTTGTTCGGCGAATTTCCCGCCATCGCGTACGAAGGCCCGGACAGCCGCAACGCGTTCGCCTACCGATGGTATGACAGGACCCGTGTGGTGCTCGGCAAGACCATGGAGGAGCATCTGCGCCTTGCGGTCTGCTACTGGCACAGCTTCGTCATGAACGGTTCGGATCCGTTCGGCGCCCCCACCATCGTGCGCCCGTGGATGGGACGCGAGGGTCTGCAGCCCGCCGCCGACAAGGCCGACGCCGCGTTCGACCTGTTTCGTGTCCTGGGCGTGCCGTACTATTGTTTCCACGACCGTGACGTTGTTTCCGAAGGTGCGACATTCCGCGAATCGGTGGCCAACCTGGATGCGGTGGCCGACATACTGGCGCGCAAGCAGGACGAGACCGGCGTGCACCTGCTCTGGGGCACCGCGAACCTGTTCTCGCATCCGCGCTACATGGCGGGTGCCGCGACCAACCCCGATCCGGAGGTGTTCGCGTATGCGGCCGCCACCGTGAAGCACTGCATGGACGTCACCAGGCGTCTGGGCGGCGAGAACTACGTGCTGTGGGGCGGCCGCGAGGGCTACGACACGCTGCTCAACACCGATCTGGTCCGCGAAATGGACCAGATGGGCCGGTTCCTGTCCCTGGTTGTGGAGTACAAGCACCGGATCGGCTTTTCCGGCGCGATCCTGATCGAACCCAAACCGAAGGAGCCGACCAAGCATCAATATGATTTTGATGCAGCCACTGTCTACGGGTTTCTTAAACGCTACGGTCTGGAAAATGAGGTCAAATTGAACCTCGAAGCCAACCATGCGCAACTTGCCGGCCATAGTTTCGAACACGAGATCGCCACCGCCAGCGCGCTGGGCATCCTCGGTTCGCTCGACATCAACCGGGGCGATCCGCTGATCGGCTGGGACACCGACCAGTTCCCCGACAGCGTGCAGGACACCGCGCTGGCGCTGTATTACGTGCTGAAGGATGGCGGCCTGCACCAGGGCGGATTGAATTTCGACGCCAAGCTGCGGCGCCAGTCGATCGACCCGGAGGATCTGGTGTCAGCGCAGGTGGGCGGCATCGATCTGTGCGCGCAGGCGCTGCTGATCGCAGCCAGGATGATCGAGGACGGGCAGCTGGCCGCCAACCTGTCGCAGCGCTATGCCGGCTGGGACACCGAGGCGGGCCGCGCCTTGCGCTCGGGACCGCTCACGCTGGAACAGATCGCCGAAGACGTCGCAGCCCGCAACCCCGATCCGCAGCCCCGCTCGGGGCGGCAGGAATATCTGGAGAACCTGCTGCGGCGTTGCATGTGAAATATCGAGCAGGCGCCCTTAACCCGCCAGTCCTGGGGGATTCTCGGTTCAGATTCCGGGCTGGGGATCAACATGCGCATCATCCGGTCAATTTCGGCTAGAACGGCAGCAAAGCATGAGCGTGGCGGCACCGATAAAGGTGAACATGACGGCTACGATGTTACCGGCATACGCAGCGACGACTTGAAAGCAGTGCAAACCCTGGGTAAGCCGCGAGAGTATCGTTCCTGTTATCAGCAGGACCCATCCGACGACACTGAAATCACTGATCGCGGTGGCAAGCTTCGATGGGGAATATGGATTTTTTCCCCAAAACCAACATTGTTTTATTGTGGGGTTTGTCTTTGGGTCAAACAGCGGGCGATACAATACTCCTACCTCAACTGCTAGGCGCTCCCAGTATTCCGTTTTCTTCTCCCATGTTTCCTGCCAGAATTTTCCGCTTCGATTGGCGAGCGACCAGCTCAGGCTACAAAGAAAGCCGAAACATGCCGCGAAGACCGCAATCGTTTTATGCCCACTCTGAAACGCGGCACCGTAAGCGGTCAACAGGACTGCGATCAGTCCCCAAAAATAGAGCGACCTCGACCAGAGGAGGGCAATCTCCGATTTTCTATTGTCGGCTGCATACTGCAGGCCGAGTTCCACGCCTTTAAAATCATTCAAAGCAGCATCTCATTTCACCTGGGAAGCCCACCGCTTGGAAGAGAAGCAAACCTTTTCCGCAACCCATGCATCGATCACGGCCCTCTTCCATACTCTACGGCTTACCGGTCAAGTTCGCGACGATCGGCGGAACGCTTTGGGGCGTCTTTGTGCCCCGCAGCGCGGCCTCGATCGCCGCGGACAGCTCCGCCTGGACATAAGGCTTGCGCAGGATACGCCAATCGCCCGCGACACCCTCGGGGATCAATCGCCGCGCGGTATAGCCCGAGGTCAGCAGCACCGGCAGTTCCGGCTTGAGCCGGCGCAGTTCGCGCGCCAGATCGACGCCGCTCATGCCGTCGGGCATGATCACGTCGGTGAAGACGAGGTCGATTGCAGCACCCGCCCCGATGCGCGCGAGTGCCCCCGGCCCGGACTCCGCCTGCAGCACCGCATAGCCGAGATCCTCCAGCAGTGCCGTGGTGGTAGCGCGGACGTCGGCATCGTCCTCGACGACCAGGATCGTGCCTCGGCCACGGATCGCTGGCACCGGCGCGGCTTCCAGCACCGATGCCTTGTCCGGGGCCACGGTGCGCGGGAGATGGATCAGCACCTGGGTGCCGCAACCCGGCTCGCTCTCGATGGCGACGAAGCCGCCGGACTGCCGGGCGAAACCGTAGACCTGGCTCAGCCCCAGACCGGTGCCGCGGCCGACCTCCTTGGTGGTGAAGAACGGCTCGAA
>CAXTSA010000331.1:0-3692 GCA_964246755.1 uncultured Acidobacteriaceae bacterium | reverse complement strand
CTTGCGACGCAGATCGTCCCCGTAAGCTCGCGCCATCGCCTGATTCGCCGCAGAACATCGCCATCTCCACTCTATACCTTTTCGGGATCTGCTCTAGAGCATGTCTCCTACAAGTGTGGCTGGCAAAGATTTGTGGCATGTGGCTTCTCTTGGCGGAAAAGCTACGCCGAGTATCGCTTCTTGTCCCACATGCGTGGGAGAAATGCGCTAGCCCGCGGCGAAGGGCGGCGGCGTGTAGCCGAAGACGGAGTCAAGCGCGCCTGCGACCGTCAGGACCAGCTCGTCCGTATAGGGAACGCCTGCGACCTGCACGCCGATGGGAAGGCCGTTCTCCGACCGGTTGACCGGGACCACGGCAGCCGGCGCCCCCAGAACGTTGAACCATTGCATGTAGCGCATCGCCTCGAGGTATTCGACCCGGTGACCGTCGATGCCCCACACGCGCTCGCCATGCCGGAACGCAGGCACGGCGCATACCGGAGTGAGCACCAGCGGATGCGCGCGCATCTCTTCGAGCAGCTTCTGGCGGACTCCGTCGAGCTCGGCCCAGGCCGCAAGCAGCGTGGTTGCACGCAGCGGTGTGCGCGATGCCGCAATCCGCAAATACTCCTTGAAGATGGGGCTTAATTCCTCCCGCCGGCCCGCGATGATCGGCTCGTAAAACATCGCACCGCACTGGACGAAGAAAACGTCCCAGAGCTTGCGGGCAGCTTCGAGTGAGTGCGGAGGGCGAATCTCCTCCACGCGGAAGCCCTGCTCGCGAAGAGCGTCCGCTGCCATGCGCACTGCACGGCGCGTCTCCGGCGTCACAGGGCCATCCTCCTCGAACCAGCCAATGGGAACCTGCTTCGCTTCCTCGAGGGTGACTTCGCGGTAGGGGACGGGCGGACTTGCCGGGTCGAACCGGCATCGCTCGGACGCGACCTTGAAAAGCAGCCGGACATCGGCGAGGGTGCGTGCCATGGGCCCGATTGCGCCCAGCGTTGAGAAAGGTCCGACGTTAGGCGGCTCATGGCCGATCGCGGAGATGCGCCCGGAGGTCGGCTTGAGCGAGCAAATGCCCGTGAAATGAGCGGGTTGGCGCACCGAACCGCCGCTGTCGCTCCCCAGGCCGGCTGGCGAAAGCCCTGCCGCGATCGCCGCCGCTTCGCCGCCGCTCGAGCCTCCGGGCGTACGCTCCAGGTCCCAGGGGTTCAGTGTGCGGCCGTGCAACTCATTCTCGGTCTCGTACGCCATCAGGAACTCGGTGCAGTTGGTGATGCCCAGAATCACGGCGCCCGCCTGTCGCAGGAGGCGAACTGCTTCGGCGTCGCAGCGGGCGACTTCGCCGCGTCGCAAGACGCTGCCGACCTCGCACCTGTGCCCCTCGACTGCGATGGATGCCTTGATCGTGACCGGTAAACCCTGTAGGGGGCCGGGCACGGCATTGCGGGCCTGTTCGCGCACGCGGTCCGCGTCAAAATCTACGATCGCGTTCAGTACCGGATTCAGGCGCTCGACTCGGCGAATATGCTCGTCCGCCAACTCGAGCGCAGAGATTTTCCCTGCGCGCAGGAGCTCGAGTTGCTCCACGGCGGCCCTCAACGTGATGCTCATTCGTGATCTCTCATGCACTCGCGCTCCGCTCGCAGGAAGCACCGTTCGCGACCGCTCCGGGCTGAAGTGGAATGCGCTCATTATAGGACGATGAAACAGCAGCATTTCGCCGCGCTCAGGAGACTAAACTACAAGCATGCCGAGAGGGGACCGTGACTGGACAAGATTTCTGGAGCGCGCCTCCGGCGGCATTTTCGGCGTCATCGACTCGCGCGCGCTAGGACGCAAGCTCGAGGGCAAGGTCGTCGCGATTACCGGGGCAGGAGGATTCATCGGGTCGGCGCTGGCGCGCATGCTCCCGCGCTTTTCTCCAGAGCACCTCGTGCTTCTCGATATCGCCGAGCATGGACTGCACGACCTGGAAACCGACTTCAACGAAGACTACTCAGGCTCGATCTCGCGCGACCTGGTGGTGGGTGATGTCTGCGACGCCGCCTTGCTTCAGGACCTGTTCTCGCAGCGGCCACCGGACATCATTTTTCATGCCGCTGCTACCAAGCACGTTTCGCTGATGGAGAACAATCCCTTCGCGGCGGCACAGACCAACATCCTGGGCACACGCACAGTGCTGGACGCTGCAAACAGAGCGGGCGCCCAGCAGTTCGTGCTGATCTCGACGGACAAAGCGGTCGAACCGCGCGGCATCATGGGCGCGAGCAAGCGAGTCGCCGAGTTAATCGTCCTGGCAAACACCGGCCCGGCGCAGGCGAAAGCGGTGCGCCTGGGCAACGTTCTAGGTTCTACCGGGAGCGTCGTTCCGCTCTTCGAGTGGCAGCTCGCTCGGGGCGGTCCGCTCACGATTACCGACCCGGACTGCGCGCGATATTTCCTCTCGATCGAGGAAGTCGTCGAGGACCTGCTGTCCGCGCTTCTTCTTGATGAGACGGCCGCGGTCGTGATCGCACGCACAGGCGCTCCGCGACGCGTTGTCGATCTGGCCGGCTTCCTCGTGCAAAGCGCCGGCCTCGATCCGAAGTCGATTGCCACCGCGTACTCTGGTCTGCGACCGGGGGAAAAGCTGACGGAGGCAATGATCGGGCCAGCCGAAATCGCGCGGGATTCGAGCATTGGCCAGTTGCAATACGTCACAACCAGTACTCCGCTTCCGAAGGAGAGGTTCAAGCTTTCCATGGACCGGCTGGCGGCAGCGGTCAGCTCACGGGATGTGCACGCCCTTCTGCTTGCGATCACTCATATTCTGCCCGCGTACCAGCCAAGCCCCGCACTCCTCGCGTATGCTGCGGCTGCGACGCGCAAGATCTCCGCGTGAAGAAAATCATCGCAGTCGTCACCACGTCGAGAGCGGATTACAGCCACCTGTACTGGCCGCTCCACGGCATCGCCGCGCACCCCGATCTCGAGCTCAAACTCATCGTGCTCGCCTCGCATCTTTCGCCGGAGTTCGGCAACACCGTTCGCGAAATCGAAGCCGACGACCTCCCCATCGCCGCGCGGCTGGAGTGCCTGCTGAGCTCCGACACGGATGTCGGGATGGCCAAGAGCATCGGGGTCGCCGTGCTCTCGCTTGCCGATACTTTGGCGGCGATGCGCCCCGACCTGCTACTGCTGATCGCGGATCGCTATGAAATGCTCGCGCCGGCCTCTGTCGCGCTCGCGCTGCGCATTCCCATCGCACACATCGAAGGCGGAGAGCTGAGCCAGGGGGCCATCGATGACGCTGTACGCAACGCTCTGACGAAGATGAGCCACATCCACTTCACCTCGACCGAGGAGGCACGGGCGCGCGTGATCGCAATGGGCGAGGAGTCCTGGCGGGTGCACCGCGCGGGTGCGCCCTCGCTCGATCACCTGCGAAAGAGTCTCCTTCTCACCCGCTCTGAACTTGAAAGCCGACTCGACCTCGACCTGTCCGCGTCGACAGCGCTCATCGCCTACCATCCCGTGACGCTGCTTTCCGATACAAACGCGGAGGCCGATGCGCTGTTTGCCGCGCTCGACACGATGGAGCAGCAACTGATTTTCTGCTATCCCAATGCGGATGCGGGCAGCCGGGAACTTGCGCTTCGTGTGCGAGCGCTGCTGGCCGGCCGCAAAGGCAAGCTATTCATCAACCTCCCTGCCGTCGAGTACTGGAG
>CAXTSA010000330.1:0-3694 GCA_964246755.1 uncultured Acidobacteriaceae bacterium | reverse complement strand
GCATAAGGTAAACGACCACCCCCGTGACCGAGACATAAAGCCATAGGGGAAACGTCCACCGGGCGAGCTTTTTGTGCTGGGCGAAGCGGCCCGAGAGCGAAAGAAAAAACGTGATCAGCACGATCGGCAGCGCCACGATTGAGAGTAGGACGTGGCTGGCCAGCAGCGTGAGATAGGTGGGGCGCAGGGGATTGTGCGCCGGGTACAGCGTGTCGCCGTGGATGGCGTGGTTCACGATGTAGGAGACCAGGAAGATGGACGAGAAGACGAAGGCGGTCATCATGGCGGCGCGGTGCCGGGTGATCTCGCGTCGCCGGATGAACACGAAGCCGATGGTGAGCGAAATAGCGCTCAGGCCGTTGAGCACGGCATTCAACTCGGGCAGGAACAGGAACTGTCCGCGGAACTCCGCCGGGGCATGGTGCACATAGAGCAGCCAGAGCAGGAACGCGGTTGCGAGAGCGCTGACCAGCAGGATGCCCGCGACGCCGAAGGTAGCCGGGCGATTGTTGATGCGGCCGCTGCCGGGGGTGGGAAGGCTCGAAAGCGTGGTATCGGTCATTGTTTCTCGATGCCTCCTGTGAAGAGCGACGGTGTGGAGCCCACGTCTCGTTCTTGCAAATACGCGAGATATGGGGCCCGCAGCTAAGCGGCGGGTTTGTGAGTGCGGCGGTTGACCGCGGCCCAGGACGCCGCGAAGCACACCGCGCAGAAAGCGGCTGTCACCAGCAGATTGACGGGCAGGGAAGCGTCCGTGTGCTGGGCGGGGAAGAGCAGGTTGCGCAGCGCGTCGACGCCGTAGGTGAGCGGGTTGGCGCGCATCAGCGCATGCAGCCAGGGCGAGGCACCGCTCGCCGGGAACAGCGAGCCTGAGAGCATCCACAGGGGCAGCAGCAGCAAATTTACGATGGCGTGGAAAGCCTGCGGCGAATCCATGGGCCAGGCAATGGTGAAGCCGAGCGCGGTGAGCTCAAAGGAGAGCATGGCGATCACCGCCATACCGAGCAGCACCGCGCCAAGGCTCGCGTGGACACCGACAAAAGGCGCGAAGACGAGGAACACAAAGCCCTGAATCGCGGCGAGCGTCGCGCCGCCCAGCACCTTGCCCAGCACGATGGCCGAGCGCGACACCGGCGCAGCCAGCACCGAGAGCAGAAAGCCCTCGTTACGGTCCTGGATCAGCGACATCATCGAGAAGATCGAGGTGAACAGAACGATCATGGCGACCGAGCCGGGGAAGAAGTAGCCGAGATAGTGGCTGTTGCCGCCCGCACCGCCCGCGTGGAAGGAGTTCGCGAATCCAGACCCGAGTACCAGCCAGAACAGCAGCGGAGACGCGATGACGCCGACGACGCGGGCTTTCTGCCGGTAGAAGCGGACGATCTCGCGACGCCACAGCGAGTAGGCGGCGACGGCGGTGGAAGGCCGGGCCGGGGCGCCGTTTCGCCGGGCGGTCGCGAGCGCGGGAGCGTGAGTAAGTGTGGTTGCCATTTCGTTTCGTCTCTCTCCCCGGCCGGGTTGCGGCCGGAGCGGTTGGTCTTGCGTTCGAGCCCTTTACCCGGCACCGCCGGGTTACAGCGATTCCCGAAAGCCCTCGTGCGACTCCATTTCGCGGGTGTGGGCGTCCGGTTCGGCTTCGGCGCCTGTTTCCTGCCAGAAGCGGTGCCCGGTGCGCTCAATAAAAACGTCTTCAAGCGAGGGTTTTTGCACGCGAATGCCCCGAATGCTTCCTGGGAACGCCTCGATGGCGGAGGTGACAAAGCGGTGGCCTGCTTCGTGCTCGAGTCGCACGCTGGCGTCCATCGCGGTGGCCCGCAGCTGGAAACGTGCACCAATCTGCCCTGCCAGCCGCTCGGCTTCGGCGGCGCTGCCGGCGTCGAGGGTGACGATATCGCCGCCGATAGCTTCCCTCAACTCGGCCGGCCGCCCCAGCGCGACCAAACGGCCCGCATTCAGGATCGCGAGCCGGTCGCAGTGCTCGGCTTCTTCCATCAGGTGCGTCGTGACCAGCACGGAGACCCCATCCTCATCGCGCAGGGTGCGCAGGTACTGCCACAGGGCGCGGCGCGCGCCGGGGTCCAGACCGGTCGAAGGCTCGTCGAGCAGCAGCACGGAGGGGGAGTGGATCAGTCCCTTGGCCAGCTCGACCCGCCGCTGCATGCCGCCTGAAAGCGTTTCGACAAAATCCCGGGCGCGGTCGCGCAGCAGCACTCGATCCAGCACCTCGTCGATGCGGCGGCCCAGCGCCTTGCCGCGCAGCCCGTACAGGTGACCCTGGTGCATCAGGTTTTCCTGAACCGTGAGCTTCAGGTCGACAGACCTGGCCTGGAAAACGACGCCGATGCGCGCCCGGACCTCGCGCGGCTGGGTCGCTACGTCGAAGCCCGCGATGCGCGCGTGACCGCCGGAGGGGACCATTAAGGTCGAGAGAATGCGGAACAGGGTGGTTTTGCCGCTGCCGTTCGGTCCCAGCAGTCCGAAGATCTCGCGCGGCTGGACTGCGAAGCTCAACGCGTCGAGCGCTTTGCGCGCGCCGTAGCTGTGCGTCAGATCGAGGAGCTCGATAGGGGTAGGCGGCAGGAGGGCGAAGTCGATATTTTCGGGCAAGACGGGCGAAACAGTTGCTGCCATGATGGCCTCCTTCCGTTGTTTACCGGCCGTGCGCGCTCAACATGAGCAGAATGAGCAGGGCCGGGAGGTAGAGAACGCTGACCTTCAAGAGGTCGCGCGCATACATCTTGCTTTCCGCACCCGAGCGGGCCCGCGTGATGCGTCTGAAACGCAGGGTGTACGCGAGGTACACGAGCGAGAGCAGCAGCGCGGAGACGCCGTACCACCAGCCGGCTATCCCGAAGTACACCGGCAAAAGGCTTACCGGGACCATGAGCACGGCATAGGTGACGGCCTGGGCTACCGTGGAGGAACCATTGGGCTCGACCACCGGCAGCATGCGGATGCCGGCGCGGCCGTAGTCCTCGCGATACAGCCAGGCGATGGCCATGAAGTGCGGGAACTGCCAAACGAACAGGATCGCGAAGAGCGCGACGGCCGGCCACTCGATGTGCCCGCGCGCAGCCCCCCAGCCAAGCAAGGGCGGCATGGCGCCGGGGAACGCGCCGATAAAGGTCGCGAGTGTCGTGACCCGCTTGAGCGGGGTGTACACCAGGACGTAAGTCGCCGCGGTGAGCAGAGTGAGCGTGGCTGTCAGTGCGTTTGCCTCGCGCGACAGCAGGAGTGTGCCCGCCGCGGCGACCCCCAGCGCGACCGAGATGCCGTGCACGCGGCCAATGCGGTTGGCCGCCATGGGCCGTCGTGCGGTGCGCAGCATACGCGCGTCCGAGCGAAACTCGATGGCCTCATTGAGCGCGGAGGCTCCCGCGCTGACCAGCCCGATTCCCAGCAGAACCGCGATGAGCTGGGGCTGCACACTGCTGACGCCGGAGCGCAGCGAACCCAGGTAGAACCCGGCCCACGCCGTGAGCACGACCATGGAGGTCACGCGGAGCTTGAAGAGTTCCAAGTAGTCGGTGATGCGCGAAGCGGTCTGCCCCGCGGGCAGGTGCTCGGCCGGCACGATGGGGGGCACGGGAACAGTCAGTGGGCCGGGGGTGACGCGCTCCCGGGCGGCGGCGGAGTGGTTCACCTAGCGCTGCCCTCCCCGGGTGTGCGTCGAAGCCGTGTCGCTGCCGGGGAG
>CAXTSA010000329.1:0-3698 GCA_964246755.1 uncultured Acidobacteriaceae bacterium | reverse complement strand
TCGACAGAGTGGGCCCCAGGTCGAGCATCCACTGCCAGTCGACGCGGCGGTAGAAAGTGGTGGCGAGCGCGGCGATGCGGGCGTTTCCTGAGAAGTACTGGCGGCACAGCAGCACACCGCAGAGCAGCAGCGCGGTGTCGATCGAGCTCAGCTCTGAGTTGAACATGCGCTGGCCGCTCTCGATATCGATGAAGTGGTACAGGAAGCCGTGCTCGTGCGGGCAGTCCTCGAGCAGGAAGGCCAGGGTTTTTTCGACGCGGGCCTCGCAGTCGCCCTGGCGCAGGTAGCCTCGCTTGGCGCCGATACAAAGAGCGCTGAGCCCGAAGCCGGTCGCCGCGATCGACGCCACGCGCGAGGTAGAGATGCCGGCGGCCAGCGCGCGATCGCGCACCAGGCCGGTGCGGGGGCTGGCTTCGTTGTAGAAGAATTGGCAGCCGCGCTCTTCCATCTCGTCGAGGAGCGAGTCGGCCAGCTTGGAGACCTGGGTGAGCGGGCGATTGATGAACTGGCCCGGCGGGTGGGTGTACTTTTGCTGCGCAGCCTGCTCGGGCTGCGGCTGCTGGCCTGGAGCGGTTTTGGGCGCTTGCTGCTGATTTTGGTATGGGAGATCGCCCGGCCCGCGGTAGGCGAGCGCGTTCGGCGAACCAAGGGTAAGAGCCCCGCCCGCACTGGCGGCGGCGGCAGCCCGCAGCATCTCGCGGCGGGTCAAGCGACGATCGGTCAATCCTGCTCCGTTATTCCTGCTCTTGCGTGTCTTCACAAAGATGCACGAAGACGGCTCCGCGTCACAATCGCTTCGCCGCTTTACTCAAGACGTCCCTGTGCGCCGAAACGCCGCAGACTGCATCCCTATAAAGGTGAAGCTGACCGCGTACACATCGTCGCGGTAAATAACGAGGAGGAACCTTGGCCTACGAACTTCCCGCACTGCCCTACGACTATGCCGCGCTCGAACCGCATATCGATGAAGCCACGATGAAACTGCACCACGACAAGCACCACGCGACCTATGTGACGAACTTGAACGGCGCGGTGGAGAAGCACCCTGAGCTCGCCAAGCACACGCCTGAGGATCTCTTGCGCTCGCTCGATAGCGTTCCGGATGACGTAAAAGCCGTGGTGCGCAACAACGGTGGCGGCCATGTGAATCATACGATGTTCTGGACGATTATGAAGGCGGGCGGCGGCGGCGAGCCGACCGGCGCGATCGCGAGCAAGATCAAGGAAGATTTCGGCTCGTTTGAAGACTTCAAGAAGCAGTTTAACGAGACCACAGCGAAGCAGTTCGGCTCGGGCTGGGGCTGGCTGGTGCTCGACGGCGGCAAGCTGAAGGTTGTGACAACGTCGAACCAGGACAATCCGATCTCGCAGGGCAAGTTTCCGATCCTGGGCAATGATGTCTGGGAGCACGCCTATTACCTCAAGTACCAGAACAAGCGCCCGGACTACCTGGCCGCCTGGTGGAACACGGTGAACTGGGACGAGGTCAACAAGCGGTTCGCGACAGCGCAGTCGGCATAGTCGCTCATGGCCATGGATAGCGAGCCCGGGTGGGATGCCCGGGCTCTGTTGTTTGCGGCTGAAGGGCTGACGCGTTGCTCAAGCGCGAGTCCCAACCTAGAACCGAAAGCTGGGTGGGGTGGTTGGGTTTTTGTTTGCTCGGGCTGCGGCAGACAGCAGCGACTTAGGCGCGATTCGCGGGTTGCTAGAGAGTGAGGAGCTCAAACTTCTATGCTTCACTTCTTTCGTGTCCACCTCACGACGGCAACCCTTTTCGCCGCTGGTCTGGGTGTCGCGGCGGCGCAAACAGCGCTGCCCGCCGGAGGCGCTCACTACACCATTACCCAGAGCGGCAAATCGCTCGGCGAGGCGCAGTATGCGGTTGCGCCGGTCAGCGGCGGAAGCACTCTGACCTCCAGCGGCCATTTGACCCTCCAGAGCTTCTCCTACTCCTTTGCAAGCACGGCAACCGTGGATGCGCAGGGAAACCTGGTGCGCGACCAGCTCACCGGATCCGTGCATGGGGCCAAGGCGTCCGGCAACAACATCCGGTTCGACACAGCATCGGACCCGACGGGCCGCTCCTTCCAGATGAACATCACGGCAGACGGCAAGCAGAGCACGAACTCCGTCGACCGTCACCGGAACACAGTGCTGGCGCCGGACCTGGATCCTGCGGCATATACGTTGATGGCGCACCTGGCGCTTGAGCAGCCGAAGACGGCCTGGGTGTTGATCCCAAAAGAAAACGGGATCCTGGTGCCGGCCGAGTACACGCGGACAGGCGACCTGAGCGGCGTACTGAATGGCCAGAACATCTCCGTGAAGCACTCGGTTGTGGCGGTCAGCGACCAGAACTCGCTCGTGATCGAGCTGTTCTATACCGAAAGCGGACTGCTGCTCGAAGCCGACCTGAATGCGCAGAACTTTTATGTCACACAGGACGGATTCAAACTGCTGAACCGGCCAAAACCCGTGGCGCCGCCGCCTGGGGAAGCTCCGCAGCAGCCTGGGCAGCAAAGTCAGCCGAGCCAGCCTGGTCAGCCGCAGCAACCGGGGCAGCCCGGCCAGGCGCCGGAGCCGGGGCAGCAACCTCCTCCTCCGCGGCAGTAAGCCCGCTCAGACTTCCGCTGGGCTTTGCCGAAGATGCGCCACGATCAGCTCCAACCCATCGGCTGTTGTGTGAATGCGGCCCTCAAGCTGGGCGTCTTCCGCCAGCGCGAGCAGGTCCTTGAAACGCGGCCCGGGCGGGTAGCCGGCGGCGATGAGGTCGCGCCCGGTCACGAGCAGGCTGGGACGCACCTCGGCTGACGGCGTGGCTTCATACCGGCTCTTCGCGAACTCGTAGAGCCGGAGCAGCCGGTGGCTCGACAGGCAGTCCATGCGGTGTAACTCAAGATGCTCGGGGAAGCGCGGCAGCCGGAAGAAGCGCTTCAGCGTGGACTCCTTCATTTTTTCGACATCGCCAAAACGCATGTGATTCGCGACCAGCGAGGCGATCTGCTCGGTGTCCTCCTTGGAAAAACGCAGGCGCGCGCAGATAGCCTCGGTCATGCGCGTGCCGACTTCAGCGTGGCCGTTGAAGCGGATGCGGTCGGGACCGCGGACATAGCAGGGCGGCTTGCCGACATCATGCAGCAGCGCGCTCCAGGCAAGCGTCGCGGGCGCGCCGGCCTCCAGCTTTTCCAGCAGCAGCAGCGTGTGCACCCACACGTCGCCCTCCGGGTGCCAGTCCGGCGGCTGCTCCACGTCGTGCATGCGGTGTACTTCGGGCAGTACCTCGCGAAGCAGGCCGGTACGGTCGAGCAATTCAAATGCGTAGCGCGCGTGGCCTTCGGTGAGCATGCGGGTGAGCTCATCGCGGATGCGCTCCGGGCTGACCTGGTGAATGGTGCCGGCCTGCATGCGGATGGCCTGCTCGGTGTCTGCTTCAAGGGCGAAGCCGAGCCGCGCGGCAAAGCGTACGGCGCGGAGCATGCGCAGCTTGTCTTCGGCGAAGCGCCGGGCTGGGTCGCCGATGGCGCGGATCAGCCTGGCCGAAAGATCGGCCTGGCCGCCGACGTAGTCCAGGACGGCCTCAGCGATGGGGTCGTAGAGCATGCCATTTACCGTGAAATCGCGGCGGGCTACATCTTCGCGCGGGTCGGTGGAGTAACGCACCGAGTCGGGGCGGCGGCCGTCGGAGTACACGCCGTCTG
>CAXTSA010000328.1:0-3700 GCA_964246755.1 uncultured Acidobacteriaceae bacterium | reverse complement strand
CCCGATCCGCGTGCGCGGCGCCTGCCGGGTGGGTGATCGACATCGCCAGCGACGCCGGCTTCGCGTCCCTGCCGGCCGCATCTGCTTCCGGCCGCAACGCCGTGCTCGCGTTCGAGCCGATGGCGGAGATCGCCGAGCGGGCGCGTCGGAACGTCCTCCGCAACGGTCTGGCCGGCCGGATCCATGTCCGGCAGATAGCACTCAGCGACCGCAACGGGCTGGTCGAGTTCTATGTCCCCGACGACACCTCTACATTCCCTCGGCGGAGCATGGCCTGGTCGAGACCAGCGCCTCCTTGCGACGCGACTTCAAGGGCGAGCCGGCGGCGATCCGGCCGGTGGCGTCGCATCGGCTCGACCGCATGCTGCTGCGCTCTCGCTGGGCGCTCCGGCCGATCTCGCTGATCAAGATCGACGTGGAGGGCCACGAGGCGGCGGTGCTGAACGGCGCCCGCTGGACGATCCGCCTGCGCCGGCCGGTGGTGTTCGTCGAGGTGCTGCCCAACGCCGACCTCCCCTGGCTCAACCACTTCATCCGACGCCGCCACTACGTCGACGTGAGGCTCGGTCCGGGACGGCTGGCCACGCCCTGCGAGATGGTGGCGCATGACGAGTCAGCGTGGAACCACGCTCTGGTGCCGCGAGAGAAGCTGGCGGGTTTCCTTGCGATCAACACGTGAAGCACCGTTATGTTCAGACGATCCCTTGAGAGCACGCCAGCGACGCGAAGGCTCTGTCAGAGCTTGAGTTTTCCACCTTGATTGCGGGTTTGGGCCGGTCCCGTGCAGCGGCCCGGCACAGGACGCCCTTGAAGGAGCAGGCAGTCTTCTCGTATCGAGTCGCCACCGCCCGGTCAGTCTGCGTCGCAGCCAGACCCTTCAGCCTGCCCCGCAGCCGCTCCACCTCGTTTACGACGCACATGGATGGAATCCGGGCAGCGCACGGGTGCCTCGTTCCTCCTGGGCGGGATCGCGGGCCTGGTTCCCATGTCCCACACCTGGGCGCGCAGGGCGTCGGACCAGAAGCCGCGGTCGCCCACCACCCACAACGGGCTGTCCGGCAAGCCGTCCAGCATGGCGGGCGCCATCGGCGTCTCGTGCGCCTGGCCGGGTGCCAGCGAAAACGACACCGCCCGGCCTCGCGCATCGGCCGCCGCTACCGCCTTGGCGCCGAAGCCGCCGCGAGAGCGACCAAGCGCTTCACGCTCGTCTCGGCTTGCGCTTGATCCCGTTTTCCGGGCGCCCCCGCCGCCTTGGGGTGCGCCCGGATGTTGGTGCCATCCAGAAAGCTCAGGCTCGGCTCCAGTCCGGCCGCCCGGTCCTGCGCCATGACGAGCAGCCGGTCCCACACGCCCCGGGCCGCCCAGCGGATGAACGACTGCGCCGTTGCCGTGCCGCCAGAAGATGGCGGCTGTCTGGCGCAACTCGTGCGGCGGCGTCTTGCCCCGCGGCCGCACCGCCTCGATCAGCGGCTCCCAAGCCGCCCACTCCGCATCCGTGAGCCTCGACGCCGGACAGGGCGGCGACGCAGGCGAGGCGGCCTGCTGCGACATCGAGACGCCCAGCCCGCTCGCGCAGCATTCCGCCCCGGTGCGTCAGCCGAAGGACCGCTCGATCACCCAGCGCCGCGCGAGCACGACGACGCCCTTCTGCCCCGTGCCGCGCACCACGACGCGATGACGCATGCCGTGCAGGTTAGACCACTTCTGGCAGCGCCCGGCCGTGAAGACGCCGTCCAGGATCACTTCGCGCAGGCTCGGCCACGCGGCCCTGCCCGCGTCCAGGGCGGGCAGCGTGTCACGCTCCTGCACCGAGGCGGGCACCACGGCGACGGCCAACCGGTTGCCGCCGGCATCGACCAGGGCCATGCGCTTGCGCCCCAGCACCTTCTCGCCCGCGTCGAAGCCGCGTGGTCCGCGCACGGGCAGGCACCTGATCAATCGCGTGCCGACGATGCCCAGGTGCGGCGCTCGTCTGCGTCCGGCCGCACGGCGCCGCAGGCAGGCCACGTCGCACGGCAGGCGGTCGAACAACCCCAAGATCGAGCCGGCGCCGGGCCCAGCCATGCACCGTCCGCCACGGCGGCATGTTCGGCGGCAACGCCCGCCAGCCGCCGCCCACCCGCAGGTGACAGGCGATCGCGCTGATCGCAGAACAGGCGGGCGTCGCCACCTCGCTCCGCGGCGGATCGGCGCGCTCCAGCCAGCGTGCCACCTCCTCGACCGCATGGCGCGACACCACCTGTCTCAGGCCCGCCTCGTGGCGTGCCCGATGGTCGATCCGCTCCGCGGCTCAACCCGTCCACATCTCTCCTTCAACCCGCCCCGCCAGGCGGAGTTGAGCTACCGTGATCTCACCGGAGAGATGGGATGGGCAACAGAGGGCCGCTCAAACGGGCTGTCAGAACCCCGATACAATATTCGCCTCGGATCACCCGACGGGGCTGGTCAGTATCTTGTCCGTCTTCAGTATGGTTCCTTAAGTCTTTTCCTGACAATGTTCTTCTTAAACTTGCCTATTGCCCGAAGTGGGCGTGTGATACGCCAGGACGTTGACTGGTGTATTGCTTCCAGTTCACGAAGACATTGCTCTCCCGGGACATTTTCTAATCCTAATACGGGAGTTTTTTGAGATAAGTCCCGAATTTTCGGGTACAATGTATTCGCTTTGGCTTGTGTCAACACAAAAGCATTGGCGCGGCCGCATCCATTGAATGGGTGATACCTTACTTCCCAACCGGCGCGCCGCGCGGCTTCCGTAAAAAAGGGGCGAGTAAATCCGAGTTCCATCCATCCCCATTTTCGCATGCAGAAAATGGATAAGGCATCCAGGCGTGGTCCCCAGGGATAGGGTATCCCAGGCATTGGCTCCTCCACAATCGGCTCACCACATAATACTACTCGTCCCCCTGGCTTAATCCGGTCACGCAAGCGATGCAGCAATGTCTGAAAGTCCAGAGCATGATGAAAGGCTTCAAAAAAGATGATTGTATCGAACTGTTCTGTCTCAAAGCCTTCGCCAAAGACACCGCGTTCAAGTGCTACAGGAACACCAAGCAGGTCGGCCTGAGCACGAATTCCGTCAAGTCCGGTTTGGTCGATGTCAACTCCGTATACCTGAACACCCATTCGAGCCAGCATAAGGAGGATCTGACCACTTCCAGGACCGTATTCAAGAACGCTTTGATTGACGGTAATGTTGAGAAGGTGAAGAATATGGCCCCATGAAAGAAGGAACTCGGAAGAAAGTGTAGGATTCTGAAAGCTCCATGGAACCAGTCCAGTCCAGACATTAGGTGGAAAGCTCCCATTACTTTCGGACGCCTCATCGCGTTCAGCTATATAAGTCTGGTCTCCAGCACGCAACCTGAGCGTTGCATAAAGGTCTAAGACAGAAGACCTATATTCTGATGAAAACGGATCCAATGTAGACAATGTTCGAGCTTTTGGATGGTCAATGACCATGTTTGTTAACCGCTGATATTCTTCCGCGTTTGGATGACCTGTCTGTAGCGAAGAAAGTGCTGCATCGAATTCGCTCGGAGGTTTGATTTTTTGCACAGTATCTCTGATAGTAATGATTCAAGCTTCCCACTATCGTGCGAAAGCGTCAAAATTGCAACTTCCAACAGCCTTCTCTCCACAGTGAATGGGACAGATGAGGCTGCCACCTTTAGAGGCTGTTATGGACTGGAGCGAGAGT
>CAXTSA010000327.1:0-3723 GCA_964246755.1 uncultured Acidobacteriaceae bacterium | reverse complement strand
CATGGGCGTGGTGCGCAGGCGATAGTTGTTTCCCTTTTCGCCGATCCGGATGGGCGCCACGGCCGACTCGCCTTCGCCGCCGACGGTGCGCTGCAGCGAAATCGCCGTCTGGATCGCCGCCAGGATCTGCTCGCCGCCCAAGGTGCCAGTGAGCACCGAGCTGGTGAGCCCGGGGGAGTGCGCCATGCGGTCCCCCGCCTCGCCCAGCAGATCGCGCGCCGCCTTGTTGAGCTTGAGCAGCTGCCCGCGTCCGTCGGTCACAATGACCGGTTCAAACAGCGACTGCACGACGGCATCGCTGAGCTGGTGCTCCATCTCGCGGCGGCCGCTCTCGGTTTCGCGAAGGTCCCTGAGGCGGATGGCCAGGCGGTTAAACTCGGTGGCGAGGGTTCCGAGCTCATCGTTGCGAGGCCAGTCGATGCGCTGCCCCAGGTCGCCCTGGCCCATTCTGCGGGCCGCGCGCGCCGCCTGCCGCAGCGGTCGCGTGGTGAAGATGAGCAGCGCGACGAGGATGACGATCGCGGTGAGGATACTGGCCGCGCAGGCGCCGATCAGGCGCGCGCTCAGCGCCTCGCGACGTAGCGTCAGGTCGTTCAGCAGGAGCCTGCGACGGTCGCCCAGTGTTTCGAGTTTGCGCGATAGGCTCGCATCGATCGGCTCGAGCTCGCGCACCGATTGGGTACGCGCGACGAGGTCGGGCGGCGTGCGGCGGAGCCGCAGCAGCACGCGGCTGTGCGCAAAAAGCTCGCCGTCGAGCGAAGGCGCGCCCGCGAGGTCGGCGAGCGCGTCCTTTGCCGTGAGCAGGCGCTGCTGGGCGCGTTCGCTTTGCGCGTGAATATCTGCCTCGCGGGGCGCGGGAGTGGTGTTGGCCAGCGAGGAAGAGGGCGCTGCGTCCGGTAGGTGCAGCAGCGAGCGCTCCACCAGGACCTGCTCCCGCGCGAGCGAGGCGCGGGCCGCCGCGAGGGTTCCGAAGGCGCGGTCGATGCGCTTCTGTTCACCGTCGAGCGCGCCGAGGGAGACGAAGGAACCGCGCACAAGGAAGCTGAGCCCTGCAACCAGAGCAAGAAGCAGCAGCCCACCCAGCAGCAGTCGTTGAAAGATCGTTAGCATTCGGCGTGTGTGCTCTTGAGGGTAGTGGCAGTGCGGGGGAGAAGGCTAAGCTGCGGAAGTCTCAGGGTTCACAGTCCGGTCGCCTTCCCCCGCCAGTAAGCTCGCGATCGAGATGTCCTCGTCCAACGCTTTCCAGTGCAGGCCACGGCTGCTGATGCTCACCTGCTCCCGCTGCTCGACGGTGCTGTGCAGCAGCCGGGGGAACCAGGCCGGTGGAGTGCCGATGGTTCGGCCGTCCTGGAGGTCGACCCACATGGAATCCGCATCGAACCGTACACGCGTTGCCCTAGCCGAAAAACTCATTCCATGCCCTCTCGATTCGATCTCTTTCCAGTTCCGCGATCGCCAGCACTTCGCGAAGCAAACGGGCGTCGTAGCCGTCATTGTAGGCTACACGCGCCCCAGGCTTGATCCAGAACTTGCCTTCCTCCTCGTCTTTTTCCGCACGGACGTGAACCGGTTCGCGAGGCGACCCTCCGTTTGAGTAGAAGCGGAACTTGAAACCGGGATAGCGGAGAACCACTAGGACGTTTAGCTCCGCTGTTCAAGGCTGCTCTCCGCCCCCGAGTTTGCACACCCAGACAGCGTCATCATGGTACGGGCATCGGAGTCCGAACGCCTGCGCGGGAGCGACAACGACCCAGCGCACGGGGGTTGTCCGCGCCAGGTGGAGGAAGTCTCGGCGCGTCCACCCTGTCCAGCCGGCCTGCTGGTTGTGCTGAAGCAGCCAGGTTGGGGCAAGGCTCGGCACCTGGGTCGCCACCGCCGCGTCTTTTTTGTCATCGGCCAAGGAGGAGCGCTCGGCGAGCGCGCGGAAGGAGTGGTTGTCCTCACCCGGCAGCGCCAGGTAATTGGGGTCCAGCGCAAACACTGCGTCTTTTGGCGTGTTGATCCGTATCCACTGGAAAGCGCGGAGCCAAGGGGTGCGGGGCGCCAGCCAGGGTAGTTCCAGGTTGGGCGTGGCCGGGTAGCGAAGCCGCTGCGCATAACCGTTGAGGGCGGCGAGCGGCAGAAAGACCAGCAGCCAGCGTGCCACGTGGGCGCGCAGGACGTACTCGCCAAGCGAGGCGCCGGCGAGCAGCGCCATGAGTAGAAATGTGAGGTGGAGGTAGCGCATGGGCTGCAGGGGAGCAAGCCGCTCGAGCCCCGGCGGCAACAGCATGGCGAGGGCAACCAGGAACTGCACGACGCTGTAGACCGCGACGGTTGCCGCGAGATGAAAGAAGGGGAGGTTGCGACGGCGACGGGCCAGCCGGGCAAGGAGCCACGAAACCAGCGGCGGCGCGAGGGCGCCGAGCCACTCATACCAATGCCAGCCGGGCAAACGCAGAGCATGCGCGGGTTGCTGGACAACCAGTTTCCACGCTGGAGTCTCTGGAGCAAAAAACCACGGAGCCGGAAAAATCGCCGCGCGCCATGAGAGCCATTTGATAGCAGTTTCGGTAAGGACGGTCCGGCGAACGGCCTCATGCACGATGCAGAACGAAATGCCAAAGGCTGCCATGATGGGGTGAAAGATCAAAGCCGTGAATAGAAGGACGGTCACTTGTGCCCAGCGCCGCCTTTGTAGGGCGGCAATCGCGAAAAGGATCGCGTCTGTCGCAATGGTGCGTGGGTGAAGGTGCTCGTCAGATACATAGATTGCTGTACCGGCTACCGAGAGTGTGAGAACACAGGCAACGATTAGCACCCCGGCACACCGTGCGACAAAGCTTGGAAAGCAAAATGCCGCAATCCGCCAGCAACCAGCAAGCAACAGCCCAATTGCTGCCAACTGGAGTAGAACCGCCACGTAGGCTAGCGGTAGATGCATCCACCGCGTTACCAACGCTACGAACTTGTCGAAAACAGTCGCTTGCAGCTGGGCAGTAATAAAATCAGAGTTGAAGGGATATAAGTCTGGGCGCAGATCTTTCTTGATCGCACTCAGATAGATTCCATCGTCTTCAGAGCCGGGATGGTAGCCCTGTAGTAGGAACGCAAAGAGTGAAATGAAAATCAGAACCGATATCGTCACCCACCGGAGTCGATTGGCTACCATTCAAAAGCCCGACGAGGGTAGAAGGTAGCCACGTGGCTGCTCGGCAGGTTGGAGGAAGTATGAGTCACTACCTTACTGTGTAACACAGAGAGCGGCCAAGCAGCACGCACGGTCGCTCTCTTGCTCGTAACGGATGAGCTTTTTAAGGAGTGTGTACTAAATCGAGATTATGGTTGCTGTCATTAGACGTAAAGAAGTAGTTAAGACGTCCGTTGAATACGTTGAGAGCGGGTGCTATTTCGTTGTTTCCATTTTCGCGCGCACCTGTGTAGGACGTTGCCGGGTTCGTAAAGTTGGTGCCATCGTAACTTCCAGTAAGGTTCAAATAATTGTTGCTATCAGCAGACTTAAATCCGAAATACAACGCGTTGTTAAAGATCGCTGCTGCAACGCCGCTGTGGGTCTGAATAGAGGGATAGTTCGAACACGAGGACTGGCTTGAACTTATAAAATGACACACGACCAGTTCGTGATTCCAATTGCCTTGCGCCTGGAACCCATAGAAAATAGCGGATCCAAAAGCGGCAATTGCTGGGGCAGCACCTGTTTGGGGCTGTGCTCCGTCAGGGGAC
>CAXTSA010000326.1:0-3726 GCA_964246755.1 uncultured Acidobacteriaceae bacterium | reverse complement strand
CTACAGGTCCCGGCCGGCGAGCGCGGCTACAGCGCCCTGGAGCAGACCTGGGCGCGGCCCACCTGCGAGATCAACGGCATCACCGGCGGCTATGGCGGCGACGGCTTCAAGACCGTGCTGCCCGGCCAGGCCTCCGCCAAGGTGTCGTTCCGCACCGTGGGCGGCCAGGACCCGGAGGCGATCCGGAGCGCCTTCCGCGCCCACGTCGCGGCGCGCATCCCGTCCGACTGCAGCGTGTCCTTCCGCTCCCACGGCGCGTCCCGCGCCAGCGCGGTGCCGATCGACGGCCCCTACCTCAAGGCGGCGCTCCTGGCGCTTGGCGAGGAATGGGGTCGGCCGGCGGCGGTGGTCGGCAGCGGCGGTTCGATCCCGGTGGTGCGTGACCTGCAGGAAGCGCTCGGCATGGACAGCCTGCTGATCGGCTTCGCCAGGGCCGACAACCGCATCCACTCGCCGAACGAGAAGTACGACCTGGAGTGCTTCCACCGCGGCACGCGCTCCTGGGTGCGGGTGCTGTACCGGCTGGCGGGGGCGTAACGCCGCCGACCGGGTTCCCCCCCTCCGACCGGCATGGTTTCTGTGTCCAGGACCGATGGAATCAGAAAACCAGCGACAGGCCGACCACCGGAACGCTCATCATGCCACCACTTGACGCAGTACACACAATCATTTCCAAAAGTCCTCAAAGCGAACGCCGTCCGGCTGACATGATCGGCACGGCAAGCAAGATAACCAAGATCGTAACCAGCGAGGAGCAGGACGAGCGGTAGGCGACTGCCAGCGCGGCAGCCCAGGTTGGAACGCCGGACGGGGCGCCCTGGCCCGAAATCTGCCTGAGGAGCAAAGGCTAGAGATTACTCGGGAAGCCGTAAACCGGTAGTGGAAGAGGAGGCAATAACAACTTGTTTTGATCCCACCTCAACAAAATCTTCTCCTTCATGAGCCCACTGTACTGTGATGGCTCCTGGAAAAATGATGCTAATTGGTAGGGGCGGCAAAGGAAGTGCGGTTGGCCAATCAGGATTGAGAGAATTAGCGACGCTGTGACCTATGCTATGTTCAAAAGAAGCTTCGCCAGCCTTGTTTCCAGCAGGATCCATGATTCGTACACGTCCCTTGCATTTACCTAAACCTTCGAGATGTATCTGTATCCAGAAAGCTAGAACAACCGTCGCTGGCACAGCCGGAACAATTACGGCGCCACCATAAGTCCCTATAAGAATGTCCTTCCCGTTGTACTCTTTACGAATATCGTCGCAGAACACCACATTATAGGGATGCATCCGCGCCTGCTTCGATACGTCAGACGACACCGGTGGATACCCAACTCGGCTGCGGAACGGAGTTTGTTACCCTCAAAGGCTCCCTCGTCATCATGTCATCGGACAACAAGCTTTTCATAGTGGTGTTACGCTTCGATCGACCCACGAACTTCGTAGAATAGGGAAGTAGTTCTTCCTTGCAAATGGCCGCCAGAAGACCAGCCACGGTCGCAATCGTCCAATTACCTGGGGCACCCAAAAGGTGTGAAATGTAGTCAGGCTTCTTGTTAAGTTTCCTGGCAAGCTCTGCACGCGTAAGCCCGGTTTCTTCAGCTTCCCGAAACTTAGACATCACATAGCTGTAGAACGCATTTTTTGCCCGCTCCTCTAAATATGAGCAGGTCCCAGGAGACAGTGGATGGTCCGAGGAAATTTCATACGCAATGGAATTTTGATGAGAAGAGCTCACTGAGATCATCTCCTGTTAGGCAACTGTGATTTGGAAACGTATATTTCCATCGTTCGTCGACCTCAATCTGCTTGAACTGGTACTCCATCGATCGACCATGTCCCAGCGGGCGCTTTTCGGGCCACCTAGCATCGCGTCTAGACCTCAACGTCCAGCTAAGAGCGACAAAGCAATCTTGGTCAGCAAATCGGCCGAAAACCCGAATACCTGGATGCGGGTCCCGGCTTCTTATCTCCCATGTTCCTTCGACGATTGGATCAAGTATCCCCATATAGGCAGATGCATGAGCATAAGGCGTCAGGCTGACTGCGATCTCTTCGCCCTTTACAAACGATTCGAGGTCTGCGCGAAGCCTTCCGATGCGACTTTCGCTTTGCGACGTCTGAAGCAGGTCTCGAGTTTCCGGGTTTAAGAGCAGTACCCGCTCGACGGGATCGCTATCGAATACCGGCTCAAGCGGCGTGAGGTCTCTCCTTTCAATCGCGACGCGTATCACGTCGCGTATTGATATATAAGTCAATGGTAGAGCCTTTGAAAGGGCATAGTGGATCCTACCCCCGGAGTAGAGGGGCTTCCGGAAAAATGCGCGTTCGTTCGCGGGCCGCGTCAGCTGGCCGCTTCCAGGAGCGCGTCCACGTCGCGGGCCTCGGTGTCGAGCCCCGTCACCAGCCGGATCGGCAGTGTGCCCGGCGCCACGTCCAGCCCCTGCGGCAGGTACCAGCGGTAGAACAGGAAGCCCTGCGCCTCCAGCCGGGCGATGACCGGCTCCGGCAGCACCGCGAACACCTCGTTCGACTGCACCGGGTGCAGCAGGCTGGCGCCGTCCAGCCGGAGCAGCCCGTCGGCCAGCCGCGTCGCCATCGCGTTGGCCTGCCGCGCGTTGTCCAGCCAGAGCCCGTCCTGGAGGTAGGCCACCATCTGAACGCTGAGGTAGCGCGCCTTGGACCACAGGTGCCCGGCCCGCTTGCGCCGCCTGGCGAACTCCTCCGACAGCCCAGGGCGGAAGAACACCACCGCCTCCGCCGCCATCGCCCCGTTCTTGGTCGCCCCCAGCGACAGCACGTCGACCCCGGCGCGCCAGGTGACGTCCGCCGGGGTGCAGCGGAGCGTCACCAGGGCGTTGGCGAAGCGGGCGCCGTCCATGTGCAGGGACAGGCCGAGGCTGCGCGCCGCGTCGCCGATCGCCCGCACCTCGTCCAGCGAGTACGTGGTGCCCCATTCGGTCGCCTGGGTGATGCTGATCGCGGTCGGCCGGCTCTTGTGCACGCCGATCGCCCGGCTCGCCTCCAGGTTGGCCCGCAGCACCGCCGGCGACAGCTTGCCGTCCAGGCTGGGCAGGGTCAGCAGCTTGGCGCCGCCGGTGAAGAACTCGGGCGCGCCGCACTCGTCGTTCTCGATGTGCGCGGACTGGTCGCAGTACACCCCGCCATAGGGCGGCACCAGCGCCGACAGCGCCAGGGCGTTGGCCGCGGTGCCGGTCGCCACCGCGAACACCTCCGCGTCGGGCGCCTCGAAGGTGGCGCGCACCACCTCCTGCAGCTGCGCGGTCCAGGGGTCGCCGCCATAGGACGGCACCGCGCCGACGTTGGCCGCGACCAGGGCGTCGAGGATGGCTGGGCTGATCGGACCGACGTTGTCGCTGCCGAAGTTCTTCCGTATGGGCTTCATGCGCCGCATCCTGCCCCGATCGCGGCAACGGTTCCAGCCGGGCCGGATCTCGGGACGAGCCAGGAGGCCGCCATGACCCCGGAACTGATCGAGACCCGCCTGCCGATCTAGACCCGCCTGATCGACGGCATGGCGCACGCCGCGCGCCTGACCGCCGAGATCCGCGACGAGGTGTCGCGGTTGTCCGGGCGGCAGGGCGTGGTGCCCGGCCTCGCCGTGGTGCAGGTCGGCAGCAACCCGGCGAGCGAGGTCTACGTCCGCAACAAGATCGCCCATACCGGCGATGTCGGCATGCGCTCCTTCGCCCACGTGCTGCCCGGCTCCACC
>CAXTSA010000325.1:0-3733 GCA_964246755.1 uncultured Acidobacteriaceae bacterium | reverse complement strand
CAGGGTGGCGGCGCTCGTGCCAGACGCTTGCCATGGCTCGGAAGCACAAAGGCTGCGCACCCGCGCAGCCTTTGTCTTTTGCACCGGGGACTCAGCTCTGCCTCTCTGAAACAGGTCTGCCTCTCATGCTCAGAGCGAGAAGCCGAGAAGCGGGCGAGGAGTCTCTGTGCAAACGACCATGTCTGACTCTGATCTCCTGAGTGAGCGATTCCTTTTAAAATGGGTTATCCGGAACGAATCGTAGCGTAGTGGAGGGATCTGCATTGCAGCCGTTCCGCCCTCCAGTGAACCTGCGAGTTGAATCTCTGACTCGAAAAGCTACTCCCGGCGCGACGCGAGCTCGTGCCATTCTCCTGCTCTGCGGCATCAGCCTTGTGTGGGGTTCGAGTTGGATCATCTCGCCCCTGCTTGCGAACTTCGCGACTCCCTTCGCCGCGGCTGCGCTCACGTCCTGTCTCTCTGCCCTTGCGGTCGCCGCCGGGCTTCTGACGCTGCGGACATCTGAGAGGGCAAAGAGCAGGCGCGAGAGGCGCACGATCTCCCGAGCCACCCTTTTCCTTGGCGTGACAATGCTCGCATGCCCCGCCGCCCTGCTGCTGCTTGCCGAGCGACACGGCATTTCGGGCTTCGTGCCGCTGCTCTATGCTTGCCTGCCGCTGCTCACCGCTCTTTGGAAAGGACGATGGTCCCCAGCCATGATCGTCGCCGCCGGAGCCACGCTGGTTCTTCTGAACGGGACAGTTCCTTTTCACGCGCGGCAAGTTCTCTGGACCATCCCTGCAATCGCTGCCGTTTGCCTCCAGGCGTTCTCTCTCCAGTATGCAAGCCGGCATCTCCGAGGCGCCTCTCTACAAGCGCTCTTCGCAAGCCTCGGCATACAAAGCGCCATAGCCGGAACACTGCTCGGCGCGGCAAGCCTACTGCATGAACCCGCGCCTCGACTGCTCCCCTTTGCCCAGTGGAGCGCGCCGGCGATTGTAGCCTTGTGTCTGTTGGCGATTCTTGGCTCAGCGATAGCCTACCTCGGTCTGTACTGGCTTCTGGCGCGGACTCCGCTTCAACCGTCGCAGGCGGCGGCCACCCAGTGGTTGCAGATGCTGGTGCTGTTCTGCGAAAGCGCAGCGTTTGCGCACGCCTGGCCCACGTGGCTTTCGGTCGCGTCGGCGTCGGTGCTCGCCGGCTGCTTCTGGGCTGTTCTCGCCGAACCGGTACACGAGGAGCAGCGCGCCATTGCCCTTCGAGATACACCCTTCGAGTGACCGTCTTGCCCCATCCTGGACTTTGCGTCCATCATGCTCCATGGGCGCTTGTTTTTACATCGTCGTCGAAGGAGAAGATCCCGGGTACGACACCTTCGTGAACGGCCATGCCATCGCGCGGCATGAGGCGGAGTTGGAGCAGCTTGCCACCCGGCTCGGGGCGCGCCCGCTGCTCGACTTCTTTTCCGCCGACCGGAACTCCATGGCGATGCTGCTCGAGCAGGGTGCCGGCGATCCGGCGTGGACCCAATCGCTTCCCGAGCCGCAATGGTTCGCTCCGCGGGATGGATTGGCCACAGTGAACGCCCTACTGACCCACGTAGAAGCTCAACCGGTATTCTTCGGACCCGATCGGCAGTTGCTCCTCAAGGAACTAAGCGAATACCGGCTGGTTCTCGAGAAAACAAGGATACGAGCCCTTCGCTGGCATCTCGCGGTGAGCTGGCAGTAGCTACCTGGGTCAACGATGCGATTCACTTTTGGCTCAGTAGTCTAGCTATCGCTCCAACTGTTTCCGCAGGAACATCGCCTGGCCCAGGTGATAGCTGGTGTGGTCGGCAGCCAACAACACCTCGCGCAGGATCGTCTGCCCGTCGCCCCAGGGAATGGGCGCGAACAAATCCGTCTCCGGGTCTTCGATCAGAGCGACCATGTCCCCGGCAGCCTTTTCAAGCGCCGCGAGGGACTGTCGTGCCCCTTCGGCTGACGCATCGCTCGCCGGCCAGTAATCCTTGGGCCATTGCGGAGCCTTGTAGTCCTCGTCCGTAGAGAAAACGTAAAGATCTTCGAGCGTAATGCGTGTGTGCTCCAGCAGCTGCCACAGCGTATGCGGCGCAGAGCCTGCCTTCGCGCCCCAGTCCGCATCCCGCACCTTTCCAAAAACAGACGCGATGTCCAGGTGGGCGCCCCCTCCCTGCAGGGCCTCCACCAGTTGCTCGCGCAATGCACCAAGCTGCTCATCCTGCATGGCATTCACCTCTGCGGAGTGAGATGCGCGGGCAGCTCCCCCGCCCACCGCAGGTGCGCCGCGCGCGGCCAGCGTTCAGCCGAAGACCTTGCCCATACGGCGGATCTGCGCACCCACCCCGCGCAGCTTCTCCTCAAAGTTCTCGTACCCGCGATCCATGTGGTACACGCGGTCCAAGATCGACTCGCCGTCCGCAACCAGCGCAGCCAACACGAGCGAGGCGGAGGCGCGCAGGTCCGAGCACATCACCGCCGCGGCCGAGAGCGGGGTTTTCCCGATCACCGTCGCCGTGCGCCCGTCTACCCTGATATTCGCGCCCATGCGTGCCAGCTCGCCCACATGCATGAAGCGGTTCTCGAAGATGTTCTCGGTCACAAGCGAGGTGCCTTCGGACTGGGTCGCGAGCGCCATGTACTGCGCCTGCATATCGGTGGGGAAGCCGGGGTACTCCTGCGTCGAAACATCGACCGCTTTCAGGTTGCCTTCGCTGCGCACCCGGATCGAATCCTTGCTCAGGATCTCGATGCGCGCGCCGGCGTCCTCGAGCTTGCGAATCACAGCGCCCAGGTGCGCGGGGTTGCAGCCCGTCAGCTGGAGATCGCCTCCGGTAATCGCGCCCGCAATCAGGAAGGTGCCGGCCTCAATGCGGTCCGGGTTGATACGGTGGCGCACACCGCCGAGCTTCTCGACACCCTTCACGCGGATTGTCGGCGTGCCCGCGCCCTCAATCTCCGCGCCCATGCCCATCAGCATTGTCGCCAAGTCCACCACCTCGGGCTCGCAGGCGCAGTTCTCGAAAACGCTTTCTCCCTCGGCCAGTACCGCCGCCATCAGCAGGTCTTCCGTGCCGGTCACCGTGATCTTGTCGAACAGGATTTCGGCGCCCTTGAGCCGGTCTGCTTTCGCCTCAATATAACCGTGCTCGAAGGAGATCGTTGCGCCCATCTTTTCCAGGCCCTTGATGTGCAGGTCGATGGGCCGGCCGCCGATGGCGCAGCCGCCGGGCATCGCGACGCGCGCCACGCCGGTGCGCGCGATCAAAGGGCCCAGTACCAGCGACGACGCACGCATGGTCTTCACAATCTCATACTTCGCGACCGGGTCTGACAGCACAGCGCAGCTCACCGTGGTGCGGTGCTGCGCGCGCCCGTACCCCAGCTCCACCTCCGCGCCCATTGATACCAGCAGCTTGCGCTCGGTCTCAATGTCCTGCACCTGCGGAATATTCTCGAGCACGACCTCTTCCGCGGTCAGGATAGCCGCCGCCATGCACGGCAGGGCCGAGTTCTTCGCGCCGCTCACGCGCACCGTTCCAAGCAGCGGATTGCCGCCGCGAATGACAAATTTGTCCATGTGCTTTTCCGTTGCTCCCTCGCTTCCCAGTTTAACCGCCTTCCACGCACATTCCCGGGTTCAGACCGGTGACGAGCGTGGGCTGGGAACAAAGGAGTACACTGGGCGGCGATCATGCGTACTCACTCGTTTGCCGCTGCTCTTCTTCCTTTGC
>CAXTSA010000324.1:0-3734 GCA_964246755.1 uncultured Acidobacteriaceae bacterium | reverse complement strand
CTCGTACACATAGCCGAGCCGCGTCATGGCGCCGGTGGTGATCATGTTGGTGATCATCTTCTGCGCGGTGGCCGCCTTCATGCGCGTCGAGCCCGAGATAACCTCCGGCCCCACATCCGCGATGATGGCGATATCGGCCGCGTTCGCGATCGGTGAGTTGTGGTTGCAGGTAATACACGCGGTGCGAGCGCCCTGGGTGCGCGCATACGCCACCGCGGCCACTACATAGGGAGTCCGCCCGCTTGCCGAAAGCCCGATCACCACATCCTTACGCGAAGGCCGGCGCCGCGCGATATCGCGCTGGCCCAGCTCCTCGGAATCTTCGTTGACCTCGACCGGCGAAGCCAGCGCCTTTGGCCCGCCCGCCATGATGTACTGGATAGAATGCGGGTCGTTTGAAAAGTAGGGTGGGCACTCGCAGGAGTCGAGCGCCGCGATACGCCCGCTGGAGCCGGCGCCGATGTAGATCAGCCTGCCGCCTTCGCGCAGCGATCGTGCCACCGCGTCGATAACGAGCGCGATCTCCGGCAGGGCCTTCTTCACGGCGGCCGCGACCTTTGCGTCCTCGTGATTGATGATCCGTGCTATCTCCAGCGCGGATTTCGTGTCAAAGCCTTGAGAGGCTTCGTTCGAGCTTTCGGTCATCAGCTGGTGCAGCGGAAGCTCGTCGTTGTTGTCGTGCTGCGCTTCAAATGGTGCCGGACTGAGTGTCGCCATCGTTTTCTCTTCGCCTGCCTGCTCACAGATTGTAGACCTACGCGTTGGGTTTGCGCTCATTTTTCAGTGCCGGTTCATGCGGAAGGACCCATCGCCAGTCGCTCCATTACCGCATCATGGAACAGCGGGCGAATCTCTTGAATTTTTCTGTTCTCGCGTGTAGGAAAGGTCCTGTTTGTGAGCAGCACCACGGCTGCATCCCTGACAGGATCAATCCACAGCGAGGTACCGGTGTACCCGAGGTGTCCAAACGAAGACGCGCTGAAATACCTGCCGGAGGAAGAGGGCGAGCCGCTCGGCGTGTCCCAGCCGAGTGCGCGCGATGAGCCACGCGGCCGCTCCGCACGCTCGGTGAACAGCCGCACTGTGCCGGATTGAAACAACGTGTCGACACTGCCGAAACGCAACGGCCGCAGCATCGCGTCCGCGAAGCGCAGCACGTCCAGCACCGGTGCGAACAGGCCCGCATGCCCGCACACTCCGCCCATGGCAAAGCAGTTTTCATCATGCACCTCGCCTCGAATGATCCGTTTGCGGAAGGCCATGTCGAGCTCGGTCGGCGGACTGGGCGCGCCGCCCTGGGGCCAGTAGCCGGTCCGCTCCATGCCCAGCGGCTTGAAGATCTCACGACGGCAGAACCGGTCCAGAGGCTCCCCCACAAGGACTTAAAGTGCCTTGCCCAGCAGAATGAAGCCGGGGTCCGAGTACAATGCCTGCGTTCCAGGGAGCGCCGCGAGCGGCAGGCGCAGCGCCGCTCGCAGCACTTCGGCCCTGCTGTTGCAACTCTCAAAAAAAGCCGCATGCGCTGGCAGGCCGCTGCTGTGCGCAAGCAAGGTTCGGATCGTAACCCCGAGCCGTGTTCGCACCTCTTCGCGTTCGGCTCCGATCACAAACCCCGGCAGCAGGTCGCCCAAAGGCGTTTCCAGATCGAGCCTGCCCCTCTGCCACAGCAGCATGGCCATCGCCGTCGTTGCCATCACCTTCGTGACACTGGCCAGATCGAAAGACGTTTCCGCCCTGACAACCGGGCTTCCCTCGTCGAAAGTGAACCGCCCCACGCCTTGCAGCGCGACGACCGAGCCCGCCTGGGAAACCCCAAACGCAGCTCCCGGGAACGCGCCCTGGGCCACTGCCCGCTCCAGCAGCGCCGCCACACCCGGCAAGCCCTCGACGGCATCTGTCGGGTGCCTGCCTGCCGTTGCTTCAGGCGCCGAGGTTGCCCGTAAGGGATCCACGCGGTAAGAGATGCAAATGAGGCGAAACGCGTCTGCGGCCCCTCGGGCACACTTTGAACACCTCGGAACGAGTGTGTCTTTGACGAACACTCAGACGCTTGCCCTTCGAATGGCGACACGGCACAATACATCTGCCGGGCGGAGCAGGATGACAATGCCGTCCCGGAGACGTCTACCGTGGACAGAGGGTCTCCAGGCATCCACGGAGGGCGGCAAGGAACAGCGTGAAAACTGAACAGAGAGTCTCGCGACAACGGCAGCGTTCCGGACAGGGCTCACCCGGCAAGTGGAGCCGCACAGCTGCGCTCGCCTCCGCGGCAATCCTTTCCGCCGCTTTCCCATGTGCCCTGGCACAGACACCGCCCGCCCCGCAGCCTGCAGCGGCTTCAGCCGGCACGCTGACCGTACCAGCCGGCACAAAAATCCTGCTCGCTCTGCGCTCCGGTATAAACACGTTCGGCTCAGCCGGGCGACGGCGTGTACCTGTCCTCCACATTCCCTGTCGTCGTCGGCTCCCGGGTCGCGATCCCGGCCGGGGTCTATGTGCAGGGCGTGGTGGACCGCGTCGAGCGCGCCGGCCGTGTGAAAGGTCGCGCCGAGGTGAGTATGCACTTCACCACCATGATCTTTTCGAATGGCTCGGTCGTTGAGATTCCGGGCACGCTCGACAGCCTGCCCGGCGCGACCGACGCGAAGGTCAAGAACGCGGAGGGTGACGTCCAGCAGGCCGGCTCGAGAGGCAAGGACGCCGGTACGATCGCGCGTGGCGCCGAAGCGGGCGCCGGAGTGGGCGCGATCGGCGGCGCGATCGGCGGCAGTCCTCTTTCAGGTGCGGGCTACGGTGCCATCGCCGGCGGCGTTACCGGGCTCGTGTACACGCTTTTGACACGCGGCAACGATGTGAACCTGGAGCAAGGGCAGACCCTGCAAATGGTGCTGCAGCGACCGCTCACTCTGACCGCTGCCAATCTGTCCGACGAGAGCCCCGCGGCGATGCAGCCTTCGGCACAGCGTCCCCTGCCGAAGCCCGCGCATGAGCGTCTGCTGTGCCCTCCGGGCTCGCTCGGGTGCCCGTAAACGCATGAACGAGACCTGGCGAAGTGTCGGCAGCCACGTGCGCAACTGGATCCGCGATCTCGCCGTTTCGGTTGCCGCCTCTGCCCTCATCATCACCTGCATCTACCAGCCGGTGCGTGTCGAAGGCACGAGCATGCAGCCGCGCCTACACGATAATGACCGCCTGTTCATTAACAAGTTCGTGTACCGCTTCGAGAGCATCCACCGCGGCGACGTCATCGTCTTCCACTATCCGGGCGACCCGTCGAAGAGCTACATCAAGCGCGTGATCGCATTGCCGGGCGATGATTTGCGCATCTCGGACGGCGTGGTGTACGTCAACGGCAAGCAACTGGTCGAGCCCTATGTGCCGCCCCTGTTTGAAGATGGCCGCTCTGTTGCCGAAGAAGCGATCCCGAAGGGCGACTACTGGGTCATGGGCGATCACCGCTCCATCTCGAGCGACAGCCGCGACTTCGGCCCTGTGCCGCGCGGGCTGATCTACGGGAAAGCCGCTTTTGTTTACTGGCCCGCGGATGGCGCGGGTGTAGTGCGGTAAAAGCAAAACCGCCTACAGCGGCAGGCGGTCACTCCGTGAAGTGTTTTTGTTGGATTCGTGGCGCTCCCGTTGGTCGCGTTTCGCACTGGTGATGCAGACCAGCGGGAGGCCCCTAGAGCAGTTCTCGTAGACACGTAGAGAGACCAGCGGCACCCGACGTGGCTTTT
>CAXTSA010000323.1:0-3748 GCA_964246755.1 uncultured Acidobacteriaceae bacterium | reverse complement strand
CCGGGCTGACCTTTTCGCAGGCTTCCGCCAACCTGCTGCTCAATAACTCCGACACGCGCATGCTCGACAAGCTGCAGCTGCGGCTGCTGGACCAGGAAGAGGGCACGGTAAAAATCGGCGAGCGCTACCCGATTGTGACTTCGTCCTACTCGAACCTGGCAACGGGTTCGACCGGCATCGCCGGCATCAACTCCGCGGGTTTGTCGAACACGTTGCAGAACCTCGGCGTGAATCTCTCCTCGTTAAGCTCAGCCGCATCGGCCACTGTGCCGCAAGTGCAGTACCAGGATATCGGCCTGACGCTGTCCGCAACGCCGCGCATTCAGCAGGGCCGGGATGTTACGCTCAAGCTGCAGCTCCAGATCTCCTCGCTGAGCGGAGCCTCGCTGAACGGCAACCCGGTCATCAACAATCGCCAGACGAACTCAATCATCAACGTCAAGCCTGGGGAGCGAACGGTTGTGGTCAGCCAGCTTTCAAACCAGGAAAGTGCAACGTTGACCGGCCTGCCGTTTTTAAGCGAGATACCCGGTTTCGAGCTCGGCACCAATCGAAATATCACGAATACGCGCGACAGCCTGGTCGTGATCCTGACGCCGCACATTGTGCGCCTGACCCACACACAAACCGAAGGCTCGATGGTGCTGCTGCCGACTCACTCCTGAGCGGCGGATGCTTGGATATCGAGGTGCTATACCTGCGTTTTGACAGCGATGGGAAAGCGCCGGCCCATGCCGAATGCCTTGGGCGTGACCTTGAGCACGGGCGCAGCTTGCTGGCGTTTGTACTCGCTTCGCTCCACTAGTTTGAGTACGCGGGCTACCTCTTCGGGATCCAGATCGGTGTGCTTCGCAATCTCGGCGGCCGTCTCGTATTTCTCGATGTAGGCTGTGAGCACCGGGTCCAAGTGCGCGTAGTCCGGCAGCGAGTCGGAGTCGAGCTGGCCCGGTCGCAGCTCGGCTGAGGGCGGCTTTGTGAGGATCACCTCGGGGATGCGCTCGCGCTCGCGATTCACGTACCGGCACAGGCGATACACCTCGGTCTTCATCACGTCGCCGATCACCGCGAGCGCCCCCACCATGTCGCCGTACAGGGTGCAGTAGCCGGTCGCCATTTCGCTCTTGTTTCCCGTCGTCAGCACCAGCGCGTTCCACTTGTTCGAGAGCGCCATCAACACCGTGCCGCGAATGCGCGATTGCAGATTTTCTTCTGTCAAGTCACTGACGGCGCCGTCGAACAGGGGCGCAAGCGCGAGATTGAACTCGCCGAACATGGGCGCGATTGGCAGGATGTCAAAGCGGATGCCGAGATTCGCGGCGAGTGCCCGGCTGTCCTCGATCGAGCCGCTTGAGGAGTACTCGCTGGGCATGCCGATGCCGGTCACGTTGTCGGCGCCAAGCGCGTCGACAGCGATTGCGGCAACCAGAGCGGAGTCGATGCCTCCGCTCAGACCTACCAGCACACGGGCGAAGCCGCACTTGTGCACGTAGTCGCGCACACCCATGGCGAGCGCCTGGTAGACGAGAGCGTCTTCCTCGTCTTCACCGGTAGCGGCTGCGGGTCGAATATCGCCGGTTTCGGTTTCCGTGTCGAAGAAAACCAGATCTTCCACGCAGGAGAACGCCCGCGCCGCGACCTCGCCGCGGGCGTTTAGCGCGAGGCTTGTGCCGTCGAAAAGCAGGCTGTCATTCCCGCCTACCTGATTGACCATGACGATCGGCTTGCCGTAGCGGCGCGCGATGGCCGCAAGCATCGCTTCGCGAGTGGCCCGCTTGCCGCGCCAGAAAGGGGAGGCCGAGATGTTCAGGATGACAGACGCTTGCTGCCCCGAGCCACTGGAGCGCATCAGTTCTTCGATAGGGTCGACTCGGTACAGGCGCGTCTCCCAAAAGCTTTTGTCGTTCCAGGCGTCTTCGCAGATGGTGATCGCGACCTGCTCGCCGGCGATTTCGCAAAGCGCTTGCGCGGGCGCGGGCGCGAAGTAGCGCTGCTCGTCGAAGACGTCGTAGAACGGCAGCAGCCGCTTACTCTGCACAAACGCGACGCGACCGCCCTGGAGTAGCGCCGCGGAGTTGCGGACGTGTTTGCCGGTTTCGCGCGGTGCCGGCGAAGGGAAGCCGCAGAGCACGGCGATGCCGCGAAACGAGGGGCCGAGCGAGGCTGCACCTGCGGCGAGCTCCTCTAAAACCTGCTGGGCTCGCTCGACGAACGCGGGCTTTTCAAGCAGGTCCGCCGGAGGGTACCCGCAGACGGCGAGCTCGGGGAAGATCACGAGGTCCGCCTCGGCCTGTGCCGCGCGTTCGGCAAATCGAAGCATGATGTTCAGATTTCCGGAGAAATCGCCGACCGTCGGGTTGATTTGGGCAAGCGCGATCTTCACCCCTCAAGTCTATCAACGCTTGCCGCCGCCCTGCCCCGGCAGGATCAGCTCGTCCAGGTCGAGGAACTGGCACAAGACTTCATCGTTGGAGGCTTTCATTTCGTCGATGGTGCCGAAAAAGCGTGCCTTGCCTTCATGCAGGAAAAGTACACGATCGGCGAGCCGCTGCGCGAAGCGCATATCGTGGGTCACCACAATGCTGGTGAGCTTCAACTGGTGCTTGAGCTTCTGGATCAGGTCACCCATCAGACGGGCGATCAAGGGATCGACCATCGTCGTCGGCTCGTCGTACAGGATCGCCTGCGGCTGCGCGGCGAGGGCACGCGCGATTGCGACCGAGCGCTTCATGCCGGTCGAGAGCGCGGAGGGGAGATCGTCGGCCGACTCCGGAGAGACCCCGACCATCTCGAGCAGCCCGGAGACGATATGCTGAATCTGATCCTCGTCCAGCTTGCCGTTCTCGCGCAGGGGGAATGCGACGTTCTCGCGCACGGAGAGCGAGTCGAACAGCGCGCCGTTCTGGAAGACCATCGTGACCTTGCGGCGGATGGCCTGCATCTGCTCTTCATTGAACCCCATGATGTCTTCGCCGGCGACCAGAATGCGCCCGCTGTCGGGCTTGTAGAAGCCCATGAGCTGCTGCAGCGAAACCGATTTGCCCACGCCCGAGCGGCCCAGGATGCACATGGTCTCGCCCGCATTGACGAAGAAGCTTACATCCTTGAGCACGTGGAAGTCTCCGAAAGACTTGGAAACATGCTCAAAAGCGATGTAGGGCTGCTGATCGTGCTCCCCTTCCGATTCCTGGGTCTCTTCGCGAATCTGCTCATCGGTGGGCGCAGGCTCGTCGACCAGCTTTTCGATGTACTCGAAACCTTCCGGCATGTGCTCGAGGTCCGGCTTGGCTCCCGCGCCGTTTTGCCCCTGCGATTCTCCCTGCGACTGGTTGACCTCGCTCATCGCGCCTCCGTATGCAGTAGATGTCGCCGATTGCCCCCGGGCCTCCGGTGCGCTTCCAGCGAAGCGAGGGTTTCGAGGTCAGCGGGGGTGTTCAGGTTCGTGAACCAGCGGTGCGCATCGGTCCAGCCATACAGCGGCGCGAGCGCTTCGATGCGGAAGCAGTCAAAGTGGGCCTCCGGCACGAGCTGCCTCAGAACCCGCATGACCTTCCGTTCGCCGCGGCGCAACGCCTCGGCCAGAGCGCCGGCAAGCCCTGAGCCGTACACCGCACAGAGCGGCTGAGGGAGAGCTCCGGCGAACGGGACGGTTGCCGAGGCGCCCGAACGCGTCGCCCGTTCAAACAGCAGCTGGAGGAACTGCCCGGGAAGCAGCGGCAGATCGACCGGGACGAACAGCACGGGCCGGGGT
>CAXTSA010000322.1:0-3749 GCA_964246755.1 uncultured Acidobacteriaceae bacterium | reverse complement strand
AACACCCGCACAATGCCTACATTGAAGCCTACGTCGGCAGCCTCCAGATGCTCGAAGCCGGGCATACCTGGGCTCTGTGGCGCAAACACAGCCTCAGCATGGACGGGTTGCAGCAGATGGACTCCGCCGTCCAATCCGATCCGGGTGACCTCGAAGCCCGCTTCGTCCGCGCGCTCACCACCTGGCACTTGCCCTTCTTCTTTCATCGCAAGCAGCAGGCCGAGGCCGACCTGCTCTTTCTAGGTCCGCGCGCCGAAGGGGCCGCACACACCGGAGCACTCCCGCCAGAGCTGGCTGCCGCCGCGCTCGACTACTGGGGTCAGGTCCTCGCCGACCGCAATCAACCCGACGCCGCACGCCGGGCCTATCTCGCGGCAGTTCGCGTCGACCGGAGCAGCCCCGGAGGCACCGACGCCCTCAAACGCCTCCGCTGAAGCTGAAAACAGGAGCGGATGCTCGACAGCAATCCCAGCCAAAGCGATCTCACAGCACCAAGCGACTACGGGTGCCCACACCTCGCTCCCTAGAGCAGTTTTCGTAGACACGTAGAGAGACCAGCGATGCCCAACTTGGCTTTTCCGTCAACAAAAGCCACACATCCTCCAACCGCGCCATCTACACCAAGACGACAACTGCTATAGCTTGGGGCCCCACCCCCAACCCAACTCCTCGCAATCAGCGCGGCAAAGCCGCCCACGGCACCCCCTCGATATGCGCGCCATCCATGAAGAAATCCGCCTCGCCTAGCGTATCGGTCCGCAGCGTTTGCACATGCGCCGCCTCCAGCTTTTCGAGCGTCACCTCCTTGGGATGGCCGTAGAAGTTTCGACGCCCGCAGGAAATCGCCCCGTACCTCGGAGTGAGCGCGGCCAAAAAGGCCGGCGTCGTCGAAGAAAGACTGCCATGGTGCCCCACTTTAAGAAGGTCAGTGTGCGGCAGCCCGGCCTCCACCATCCCGGCCTCCGCAAGCGCCTGCGCGTCACCTTCCAGCAGCGCCGAAGTCCCCCCGTACACCAGTCGCAGCACCAGCGAATCGTTATTCCCCGGCTCGGCTTTCGGCACGTAATCCCGCGACGGCCAAAGCGTTTCGACCTCGGTCGCCTCGCCCAGCCGCCAGCGGTCTCCCATCCGGTGCTGCTCGACCGGGATCCGCTCCGCAGCCGCCTGCGCCAGCAAGGCCGCGTAGTTGTGCGAGAGCGGATTGTTGCCCACCAGCAGGACCTTCGGCCGGAAGTTCGCCAGCACCGCCGCCATGCCGCCGATATGATCCTGGTGCGCGTGGCTGATCGCAACCGCATCCAGCCGCTGGATGCCCCTGGCCCACAACGCGGGCGAAACCACTTCCTCGCCGATATCGAAACTGCTGCCCGGCGCGGCCCCAACCAGGCCCCCGGCGTCGCCCAGCATCGTCTTGCCATCGGGCGTAATCACGAGAATCGCATCGCCCTGGCCCACATCGATCGCCGAAACCTGCAGCACGCCGGCCGCGTGACGCACCGGCTGCGGCGCAACCGCCATCGCGGAGGCGGCCAGCAGCAGCAAGCCCGCGACGGCGCCAGCCCATCGCTCCCTGCGCCGCACCGCGTAAACCGCCATCCCCAGCAACAACACCCAGGCCACGATGCGCGGGTCAGGTGGCGCGGGCAGCCGGTAATCGCCCATGTCCAGCCGCGCGAACCCATCCACGATCCCCGAAACGATATGCAGCAGCGCCGCGGTAAACGCCGCCGGAACCACCGCCAGCGCTGGAGCGAGCAGCAGCACCGCGAAGCACAGCATCGCGGCCGGCAGCAGCAGCCCGAGGAACGGCACAATTAGGAAGTTCACCGGCAGCCCAAGCACGGTCACCCGGTGGAAGTACATCGCCATCGGCAGCGCCATCACCAATTCCACAATCACGGAAACCAGCAGCAGCTCCAGCGCGCGCAAAAAAAAGGTGACGCACACCGGCATCCATCGCCGCGCCATGCGCCTGCCCACGACCGGCTCCAGATGCGCCGCGAGCAGCCGCAGCGAAATACGCCACTGCGCCACGCGCGGCGGCAGGGAAGCGTCGGGCGCCGCGAGCCAGAGATCGCGAACCCCGTGCAGGTACGGCGCAAACGTACGCTCCGCCAGCGGCGCGGCCAAGCCGCCGATCGCGACCACCGTCAACAGCGTCATCTGCAGGCTCGAGCCGGACAGCGCCCGCGGGTTCGCCGCCATCAGCAGCAGCGCCGCAATCCCCAGCGCCTGCAAAGCATGGCGCTCCCGGAACAACAGCCGTCCAGCCAGAAACAGCGTCACCATCCAGAACGAACGCTGCACCGGCTCGCCGTAACCCGTAAACAGCGCATACGCGAACGACAGCGCAATCGTCATCCCCGTCGCTGCGAGCCGGCCCAGCCGCATCGCACGCGCAAGCAGCAGCACCACCGAGGAAAAGATCGCCAGGTGCATGCCCGAAACCACCAAAAGGTGAAACGACCCCGTGCGCTCGAAGCCGACGCGCGTCCGGTGCTGCAGGTAGCTTCGATCGCCCGTCAGCATCGCCGTCAGCATGCTGGCGTCCTCGGGCGAAAGTCGCAGAAACTCCGGCAGGTGCTGCGCGGCGGGCATCCCGGCCAGCGTCATTACCCGCTCACTCGCCTCGCTCTGCAGCCGGTGCAGCCGGCAGGCCCAGCCTGGCGACCCCTGCGCAAGCAGCCTCACCTTTGAGGCCTCAACCGCCCCCATTGCACCGACTCCCTGCCCGCGCAGGTACTCGCCCGCGTCCCACACGCCCGGGTCGAGATAGCGACTCTCCGCCCGCGGCGCCAGCGTAGCCTGTAGCTTGGTCCCGCAACGCAGCGCAGGCAGCCCCGAGTGAGCATCAGTAAAGACGGTCATGCGCACGCCGCCATGGAGCGGCGACACGCGGCCGTCGTCTCCGCCAACCCCGCTCAGGCGCAGATCAATCCGCTCCGAGATCTCATCGCGCGTCGTGTGATTAAAAAACGCCGTGTAGCTCGACCGGTGTACCGCTTCCATCCTGACTATTTCGCCTGAAAAGGTCTCCGGTTTTCCATCGGCGGCGAGCAACGCAAGCTGGTGCTGCGGGTCGACCGGCGGCTGTAATTCGCTCCCCAAACAGCCAAGCACTAGAAAGAGCGCCCCCAGCGCCAACAGCAGCACACGCGGCGCGCGCCAGGCGGCAAGCAGCACCGTCACCCCCAGCGCGAGCACCCCGAGGAACAGGAACGCAGGAGCGAACCAGTGCCTCCCGGCACACAGCACGCCCAGCGCAAACGCACATGCAGGCAACAGCGCGGGCGCCGCCGCGAACTCGAGCGGGCTCGCCACGTGCCTCACCGCCCGCGCCTGCGCGGGAGCTTGGGCTATCTCCGAAATGGAAACAGTAGCGGCCATGGGGCTCACCCACCACCCCGCCCGGCCCTTACCGCAGCCGAAGCCTCGCCACTGTTTCCAGATGAAACGTCTGCGGAAACATGTCCAGGAGGTCGAGTTGGGAGATGGTGTACCCAGCATGGACCATCACACGCAAATCGCGCGACAACGTAGCGGGATCGCAGGAAACGTAAGTAACGTAAGGAGAGCGCACCTGTGCCAAAAGGGAACTGGCTTCAACGCCCATCCCCGCTCGCGGCGGGTCCAGCACGACCACATCCGGCACCTCCCGCCTCCTGCCCTCCACAAAGCGCTCCAGAAAGCCAAGCGTGTTGCTCTCCGCAGCGCGGCCCTTCCTCTCAGGCAGGTTCCATCGCAAATCG
>CAXTSA010000321.1:0-3759 GCA_964246755.1 uncultured Acidobacteriaceae bacterium | reverse complement strand
CCCGCACGTTGCCCCCGGCGACCTGCTCGCCATCCTCGACGCCGGTGCCTACGGGCTCTCCCTCTCCTCCAACTACAACACCCGCCCCCGTCCAGCCGAGGTGCTCATTGAAGGCAAACACGCCCGCCTGATCCGCCGGCGCGAGACACTCAAGGACCTGCTCGCCCCGGAGCAGGCCTAAACAGTCCTACGCAAACGGAAAGGCCGCCCTCGCCAGGGCGGCCGTTCTGTTTGCGCAAAAAAACGCTAGTTCGAAATCGAGTGCACCGCCGCCAGCGAATCCGCTCCGGTCGGCTCCTGGAGCGCACCGTTCCCGCTCGCCACTGCCGCGCCGTCGGTACCGTTCGGCCCCAACCCCAGCTTGATCAGCGCGCGCGAGTCCGGCATCAGCTTGGTCTGCCAGCCGTTGTCGCCCTGGAACTTCTGCATCGCCGCCTCGGTCTCGGCGTCCCACTCGCCCGAGGGCTCGCCCGAAAGGTAGTTCTTGCTGATCAAAGCGGTCTGGATCGCCTTCGTGCGGTCCCCGTCGATCTCACGCTGCCCAGGCGTCCAGTGCGCGGCAACCGCCGCGACGTGGTGGCGCCCATGGCTTGCCTTGCTGTGGCTGGCCGGGGCCATGCGGTGCGAGCGGGAAGCGATTGCGGGCGTAACGGCCAGCAGAAGGGCCAGACCGGCGCACTGGGCCGAAACAAACCGTGTGGAACGAAGAAGCATGCAGAAACCTCAAGAATGGTTGTTCTTGCTATGGGGTGAGGGTATATCGCTGCCCGGAAGAATGCAACGGAAATGGCAAAGGCCTTTCGCGATTCGAAAGGCATTTGTCATCTTGGTCTACAGGCAAAGCCTCTACGGCAACGTTCCACCGGTCAGGCTGGTCTGTCGCCCATTGCGCGGGAACGCGAACTCGAACACCACATCGTCCCCGGACTTCAGGGTCGAAACAACGGCGTCGAACTCCGCCTTGCTGTGGATCGGCTTCTTGTTGATCGCCTCGATGACGACGCCCTGGCCGATCGGCGGCGTCAGCTCATCCGCGAACGACCCCGGTTTCACCGCCTGGATCACCACCCCGTGGAACCCCGTAGGAGCATTCGGCGGCAGGTCTGCAACCGTCAACCCCAGCTTGCTCTGCGAAGCATTCGGCACCGGGGCTTCCGAAGGCCCGTTCTGCCCGTTGTCGCTCGTAAGCGAGTTCACGGTCTTGGTCCGGTCCGCGATCCCCACCGTGGCCGTCTGCTTCTGCCCGTTGCGCATGTAGCCGATCTGTACCGTCGAGCCCGGGTGACGCGGCGAGATATTCTCGACCAGATCATTGCCCGTCTTGATCGCGGCCCCATCCACTGAAACAACCACATCGTTCGGTTTCAGCCCCGCCTTGTCGGCCGGCCCGCCCGGCGTCACCGCGCTGATCAGCACACCGCTGCTCGCGCCGTACATCTTCGCCACCGCCGTCGGAATCACCGGCTGGAACGAGATCCCGATCGATCCGCGAACCACCTTGTGGTCCGGCCCGATGAGCTGGTTGTACACATTCACGACCGTATTCGACGGCATCGCGAACCCGATACCCATGTAGCCGTTCGACTGCGTGAAGATCGCGGTATTCACACCCACCACCTCGCCGCCCATGTTCAGCAGCGGCCCGCCGGAGTTGCCCGGGTTGATCGCCGCGTCCGTCTGGATAAAGTGCTGGAACTGCCCGCTCACTCCCTGGTCAATCGTCCGGTTCTTCGCCGAAATGATCCCCGCCGTCACCGTCTGCGACAGGTCGAACGGCGAACCGATCGCCTCCACCCAGTCTCCAACCGACGCCGAATCCGAGTTGCCGAGCTTGACCGTCGGCAGCGTCTTGCCCGCCACGTCAATCTTGATCACCGCCAGGTCCGTGTCCTTGTCCACGCCGACCACCGTCGCGCGGTGCCCCTGGTCGTTCTCGGGGTCCGTCGTCAGCTTCACGTAAATGCGGTCCGCCTTGTCCACCACATGGTTGTTGGTCACGATATACCCGCGCCCATCCACGATGAACCCCGAGCCCAGCGCCCGACGCTCCTGGTCCTGCGCCTCGCCGCCCTGGCCCGGGACGCCGCCGAAAAAGCGGTTGAAGAAGTCCTGCAGGCCGCCGTTGTCGCCGCCCTGGCCTCCACCCTCGTCTCCATTCTCGTCCCCTTCACCACCCTGTCCATCGTCCGGCGGCATCTGCGGCTGCATCCCGCGCGGGCCTCTGCGGCCGCCGCGCGCGCTTTTCTCTTCCTTGGGCAGAGTCTCCGTATTAATATTCACGACCGCCGGGCCTACCTCTTTCGCGATCTGCGTAAAGGTCGTCGACAGGCTCTTCGGGTCCGGAATGTGCAGCGGCGTCGCGTCCCGCGTATCCACCGTCTTGTCCTGCCCATGCACGCCGTGCGCCGCCACCGAGCCAATCAGAATGCCGGCCGACAGCGTGGCGAGAATCGTGAAAGCCGATAGCAGGCGGCGCATGCGGATCCGTCCATATATCCTTTGTAGCGGAGCATTCATCTCGGGTCTATCCTCGTACCTTTCTTAAGTGGAAAACAGGGAGCTGCCGACGCTAAGGGTGATCGGTCGTCAGTCCGTTCAAAAGTGTCATTACCGTTTACGAAAAGCTGTCATCCTCGTTCACTGAAAGCTGCCATCCTGGGAGAAGCGGTAGCGCTGCGCGCCAAAAGAGTTGCTTTTCCACAATTGTATGAGTTGACCCCATCCCCGCACACTGCAACGAAGTTCAGCTTCACCACCCTGGGCACATCGTGCCATTACGCGGCAGAGCATTTTTCCTCCAAATGTAGACCGGCCAGCCGCACTCGCCGTGGCTTTTCCGTCAAGAAAAGCCACATGCCACAAATCTTTGTGGACACATCTTGAGGAGAAATGCTTTCAGTCGCTCCCTGGAAACAACCGTCCTCTTTAGTGTACTGATGCGGCCGGCATACGCCCGCCGAGTGCCTGCCTTTGCTCCCGTCAAGCCACGCGCCCCCATCGCCCGTCGCACTCCGCAGGTTAGACGCCGCCAACGCGCAAGCGTCTCAAGCCTCTTCCAGCTCCGCTCAGCCGCCGTCAGCGAAACGTCGCCCCCTCATGCGCTGTCGGCTCCACCCCGCCCGCTGCAAACAGCTCCGAAACCGCGATCGCCGCAAGCACCAGCGCTCCTCCCGCCAGCGCACGCCCTCGCAGCCGCTCCCCAAGCAACACAAACGAAGTGCCCGCGGCAAACACCGGTTCCAGCGCGAAGATCAGCGCCGTGTGGCTGGCCGGCAAAAACCGCTGCGCCCAGCTCTGGATGAGGAACGCCGCCGCGGTCGCAAGCAGCGCCGCCACCAGCCACGCCACGGCAAACCGCAGCGTCGGGTGAAAGACCGGGTGCGGCTCGAACAGCGGCAGCGTCCCAGCCATCACCAGCGCCGCGGCGCCGATCTGCACCGTCGCCAGAGCCTGGAACGGTACCCTCCGCGCGCCATGCGCCAGCATCAGCAGGTGCAGCGCAAAGGCGAACGCGCAGCCCACCGTCAGCAAGTCGCCGCGGCTCACTGACCGCAACGCCGCAAGCGTCCAAAGCGGCTGCCCGCCCGGCACCGCCAGCAGCGCAAGTCCCCCAAATCCCAGTAATGCCCCGGCAAACGCGCCCGCGCCGGGCCGCGCGGCGCCGGGCGCCCGCAGCCGTCGCGTCAGCGAGCGCAACGGCACGGCCACCCCCCCCCTCCCGGGCCGGCACGCCGACTTCGCCGGCGGGGTCCGCCGCCG
>CAXTSA010000320.1:0-3765 GCA_964246755.1 uncultured Acidobacteriaceae bacterium | reverse complement strand
GTCCACTTCATCCCGGCTGGTGAGCTCTGTCGCGCACCACAGGGCGGCGTTGCCCAGCTCCGGGTACCACTTGCGCAGGCTCAGGCCGCCGATGATCTTCTCCTCCAGCAGCCGGGCGTTCAGCTCTTCCGGTGTTTCCTCCGTCCGCAGCACAAACTCGTGGAAGCGCGGGCTGCCCCCGAACAGCAGTTCGCCGTGACTACCCAGCGTGTCCGCGGCGTAGCTGGCTTTCGCAAGATTGTGCAGGGCCAGCTCGCGCATACCCTCGCGGCCGTACACCGTCAGGAAAATGGTCGCCATCAGCGCCACCAGCGCCTGGTTGGTGCAAATATTCGAGGTCGCCTTTTCGCGGCGGATGTGCTGCTCGCGCGTCGAAAGCGTCAGGACGAAGCCGCGATTGCCGTGCTTGTCTCTGGTCTCGCCCACGAGTCTGCCGGGCATCTGTCGCAGGTACTTTTCCTTCGCCGCCAACACGCCGCAGTAGGGGCCGCCGTAGCTCAGCGCCACACCGAAACTCTGCGCCTCAAGCGAGACGATATCGGCCTCGACCGGCGGCCGCACCACGCCGAGCGACACGGCTTCGGCGATCGAGACAACCAGCAGCGCGCCTTTCGCATGCACGATCTCGGCAATCGCCGCGACGTCCTCGACCACGCCGAAAAAGTTCGGCGACTGCACCAGCACGCAAGCGGTTTCGCCGGTCACGGCGGCATCGAGCGCCGCGAGATCCACCCGGCCGGCGTAAGGGGAACCGTCCGCGCCGTAACCTACTTCGCTCGTGCGTGTGCCCTGGTGCTGCGCGTAGGTTTCGATCACCTCGCGGTACTCCGGGTGCACCGTGCGCGCGACAACCACGTGGTCGCGCCCGGTCACGCGGATCGCCATCATCGTGGCCTCGGCCGCGCCGGTTGACCCGTCGTACATCGAGGCGTTCGCGATCTCCATTCCGGTCAGCTCGCAGACCATGGTCTGGAACTCGAAGATGGCCTGCAGCGTACCTTGCGTGATCTCGGCCTGGTAGGGCGTGTACGAGGTCAGGAACTCGCCCCGCTGCACGAGTGAGTCGATCACAACCGGCCGGTAATGCCGGTACGCGCCCGCTCCCAGAAAGCTCGTGTAGCCGACCGCATTGCGCGCGGCCGCCTGCTTGAAGTAGTCGATGATCTCGGACTCGCCCATCTGGCGTGGGACGTCGAGGTCCCGCCGCAGTCGGAACTGCTCCGGGATGGTCGAGAAGAGCGCATCGATGTTCTGCGCGCCGATCTCCTGGAGCATGGCGGCACGCTCTGGGTCGGATTTGGGAAGGTAGCGCATGGGGATGTCCTTGGGGCGAAGCTGCTAGTGTCCGGTCTCTTCCGAGATAAACTTTTCGTAATCGGCGGCGGTCAGCAGCGCCGCAATCTCTGCGGGATCGCTCAGGCGAACGCGCATAATCCAGGAGCCGTGCGCATCCGCGTTCACCTTCTCGGGCGAGGCGCCGAGCTCCTCGTTGACCGCGGCCACCTCGCCCGAAGCAGGCGAGTACAGGGCCGAGACGGCCTTCACCGACTCGACCGAGCCGAAGACCTTTCCCTTTTCCACGTGGGCGCCAGGCTTCGGCGTTTCCACGAAAACGATGTCGCCGAGCGTGGACTGCGCGTGGTCTGTAATGCCGACCGTGCCTACGCCGTTCTCCACGTGAATCCACTCGTGCTCGCGGGTGTAGCGGAACTCTTCGGGGTAACTCATGGTTCTCCTGATCTTTCGCTTGTCGACGAAGCGGTCTTTCGGGGGCGCTTGTAAAACGGAATCGGGCAGGTCCGCGCCTTCACCATCGCGCCGCGGATCTCCACTGACACTTCGCGCCCTGCCTGCTCATCCGCGTACGCAGCCGGCAGATACGCAAGCGCGATATTCTTCTTCAGAAACGGTGCCGGCGAGCCGCTCGTAACTTCGCCGATGCGCTCCCCAGCCTCGTTGAACAAGCGATACCCGTCACGCGCGATCCCTCTGTCCACCATCTCCAGGCCCACCAACCGCCGCTCCGGTCCGCCCGCTGCCTGGATCGCGCGCAGAGCCTCCGCGCCGGTACATGCAGCACCCTTGTCGAGCTTCGCGTAGCGGCCCAGCCCGGCCTCATACACGTTGATCGTGTCCGAGATCTCGTGCCCGTAAAGCGCCATCGCCGCCTCCAGGCGCAGCGTGTTGCGCGCGCCCAGCCCGCACGGCAGAATGCCGAACTCGCGGCCCGCTTCGAGCACCTCGTTCCACACGCGCGCGCTCGTCGCCTCGTCCGACGGGATATAAATCTCGAAACCGTCCTCGCCCGTATAGCCGGTGCGCGCGATCATGACGTTGTACAGCCCGCAGACTTTTCCCCAGCGGAACCGGTAGTTCTTGATCTCATCAAGCGGCGCATCCGTCAGCTTCTGCAATACGTCCGCCGCGCGCGGACCCTGGATGGCAAGCTGCGTGTACAGGTCCGAGTAGTCCGAAACGTGGCACTTGAACGGCTGCGCCTGCTGCCGGATCCATTGATAGTCCTTCTCGCGCGTACCGGCATTGATCACGATCAGGTAATCGTTCTCCCCCAGCTTGTGCACGATGATGTCATCGACAAACGTGCCTTCGGGGTGCAGCATCGCCGAGTAATGCGCCTGGCCGATCTCGAGCTTCGAAGCATCGTTCATCGAGAACCGCTGCACCGCGTCGAGCGACTGCGGTCCGCGGAGCTGGATGTCACCCATGTGGCTCACGTCGAAGATGCCGACAGCGGTCCGCACAGCCATGTGCTCCGCCACAATGCCCGAGTACTCGACCGGCATGTCCCACCCGCCGAAGTCGACCATCTTGGCGCCGTGCGAGCGGTGGAGCGCGTTGAGAGAGGTTTTGCGGAGGGCAGCAGTTTCAATCACGGGCGGCGGATTCCTCGCTTGTTTCTCAACCTCAACGGTACCATGCTGGGGGCGGCTTGGCAGTGCTTTGCGGGCCAGTCGGTTGCGCGAGGGGAACAGACTCCCCCTCGCCCGGACCAAACCGCTAAAAGCGATCTCATCAACGCACCGAAGATGGACACGCCTCGGATGAAACCCGCCGCCGAAGCGGTTTCAGGTCGCTCCTTGAAGTCACTGAACCGTATGATGAGACCGCGTCTAGTCGTGCGAAACTTGCCAGCCATTGTCCGTATTGATCAGCGTCGCCTTGTCGACCTTGGCGCCGGAGATCCCGGCCTGGATCGTCGGAAACGCCGTCTTCATCTCGTTCGACTCGGCCCAGTCGGAGATCCCGCTGATGCTGTAGTGGTAGCCCACATTAGCCACCTGCGCACCGTTGTTGTCGTTCGATGTGGTGAAGTCATCAATCGTGGTCACATCTCGATGGCCGAAGCAGAAGTTGCCGTAACCCGGCTGTTTCGCGTCCGGCGTCCAGTCCGAGCGACCCTTCGAAGACAGGTCGTAGTCATTTACCTGCTTTGAACCGAAGATGAAGACCTTTTTCTGCGCCGAGGTGCGGGTCAGCAAACCGGCATCGGTCAAAGCGTCATACCCGGCCGTCTGGTCGCCCTTGTTCGGGTCCGCTTCTACCGGAAACTTGACCGGCGAAGACCACACACACTCCGGGTGCGCGTTGTAGTAGTTCCCGATCGCCTTTTTGAAGTTGTCTTTCGAGGCTGTCTTTTTGCTGGAACAGCCTGCCGTAAGGAGCAGAGATGCACAGAGCATTGCTGAAAAAACGTGTTTCGTACGCATGTCGGTTCGTTCCTTTCTCTCGGGTATGGGATGCGGG
>CAXTSA010000319.1:0-3782 GCA_964246755.1 uncultured Acidobacteriaceae bacterium | reverse complement strand
TACCCGGCCCGCGCGATCTCCCCCGAAGCATGCAGCGCACGCACCCGCATCCAGTAATCCAGCCCCTGCATCGGCATGTGCAGGTCCTCGCTTGCCTTCAACTCGAGCACCGCCAGGCGCCCGTCTCGGGTGACCGCAAGCAGGTCCAGCATGCCTCGGTCGGCCGAGGCCAGCGCCGGCACCTGCGTGTACACCGGGTGCGGCCGCAGGGAAGATTCCAGCTCCCCTAAATCAGCCCGCAGCACCGATTCGAGCCATCGCTCCGGCTGCATCCGGTACAGCGGGTCGCGCACGCTCCCGCCCGGGTGCCGCGACCGGAACAGCCGTCCGACCAGCTCACGCAGCACCGGTTCCGTTTCCCTGTTCAGCGGCGTTTCGCTCGCGCCCGCGCCGAACGTGATCCGGTCCTCCCGTGCGAATGAAGTCGCGCTCACCCCGTGCCGTACCCGCGCAAACTCGAGCCCATGCAGCCGAAAGCTGATCTCGGTCGCCGAGCGCGCCAAGACCTCCACCCGCGCGCGGTCCTCCGGCTCGAGCAGTCCCAGCACCTGCTCCACCGCCTTGTGCGAGCGCTCCAGCGCTGCGTCAGGCGAGAACGCCGAAACCAGGTGCGCACGCAAGTTGCCGGAGTCCGCCGGCTCGGCCGGCTTCAGCTCTTCCCGAAGTTCATCGAGCTCCCAAAGTTCCCACTTAGCCGCGCGATGCAGCCACTGCACACGCTCACGCACCGTGCCGCCCATGCCCACTGGCACAATGATCTTGACGCCCTCGACTATCCGCCGACCGCCCGCGCGCGCCCGGCACTGCTCCAGCCACAGCACCGCGACTGTCAGAATGCCATCAATGGCGCTTTGCGTCTCTTCCCCGCCGATCGCAACCAGTGCCCAGATCGTCTGACCGCGTTCGAGAGAGCTCCGCACATACGCCGGTCCAAACGAGTGCTCCAGATCCGCCGCTGCGAAGGCGTCGGTTAACGTCAGGTCAGGGAAACTGCGCGCCGCCACCCGCCGAAGCAGGACCACGAATTTCTTGCGTGCAGTGTCCCGCGCGGTCGGCGTCCGCACATCCCGGTCTGGCACCAGCCGCAGCAGCTGAGGCTTCACCTGCCCGAACCGCTTTACCTCCAGCCGCAGAGCATCGCGCCTCTCCTCAAGGCCCACCACCGTGCGCACCAGGTTCCGGTCCTCGCTCCAAACCTGCAGTACGCAGCGGCCGGCGGCCGCATCGAGCGTCCAGCGCGAGTTCGCCATGTCGAACAACACGGTTCCATCCTCAACCACGCAGGCACGAGGATTGTCCGTCAGAAACGTTTCGAGTGCAGAGGCCAGCGCAGCCGGGGTAAGCGGCGGCGTGGTGCGCGCAACGGAAGTAGCTGCCCTCGACACTGTACGTCCAGCATGAACGCCAGGCTCATCGCCGGCAACGGTACTTCGGTGACGTCTACCAGCCCATACGAGATCGCAGCCCGAGCGCGTGCGCCAAGTGGTGCCGGCCATGCCAGCTATAGAGCGCCGCAATCTGCGCCACACTGGCACGCCCGCTCTCCGGGTGCACATAGCCCCGAGCATCCCAGTCAGCAACCGGGACGGCCTCAAGCAGCGCCGACATCCGCGCATGCAGGGGCATCAGCAGCGCCAGAGGGGCATCGACCGGGCCGAGCACCTCGGCAGTTTCCGCCCACAGCTTCTCGTTATAGGGTTTGATCGTCGGCCAGTCTTCTGTGAGGGCAAGCTTCACACGCACAAAAGCCTTCATGTGCGAGTCACACACATGATGCGCGAGCTGCCGCAGCGTCCAGCCATTTTCGCGATAGGGGGTGTCGGTCTGCGCGGCATCGAGCCCGTTATATGCCGCGGCAAAGCGCGCAGGAAAGGAGCGGATCGCTTCGACATGCGTCGCGCGGTCTTCCAGGGAAGGCTTTCGATCCGGCGGACCGATTGGGTAGCGTTCATCGCAAGCGGGTTGAGGAGTGGCCATGCTGGGCAGCTTAGCGCACTCCTCGCTACTCCGGCTCTAGTGCCTGTCGTGGTGATGATGGTGATGGTGATGATGATGATGGTAGTCCTGCGCAAATGCGGACGCGGAGAACAAGAGTGCGAGCGAAAGCACGACGAGCTTCTTCATGCGCCCATAGTAGCAAGAGCCGTGCACTTTTGTTGGGTCATTCCCACAAAAGTTCTCCGCGGGACCCGGTACCGACGGCATGTGGACTTCCCCGCCCTGCTCGCCTAGAATCGTGTGGCCTCGGCTGCCCATCTAAGCAGCAGATACCCTACTATGACAGACTCCGACCAGAAACAATTTTTTTTGCACCGATTCGGCGTGACAGACGCGCTGATGGAACGCTGCCTCGGCGAGGCCCTTTCAGCAGGAGGCGAATACGCCGAGCTTTACTTCGAGTCGGTTGCCTCCACCTCGCTCGGCATCGACGAATCCATGGTGAAATCGGCTTCGCAAGGAGTCAGTTCCGGCTGCGGCATTCGCGTGCTCTCGGGCGCGCGCAGGGGATACGCCTACACGGACGAGCTCTCGCCCGACCGTCTCCTCCGTGCCGCTCGCTCGGCTGCGCTGATCGCGAGCGGCCCGGCCAAACAGTCCGTCGTCGGTCTGCAGGCGCCGCTCCCCGACCCGGGCCGCCCCAAGCTGTATCCCGCGCCCGCTGCTGAACTCGACCCCGAGCTGAGCGCCAAACTGGCGCTCGTCATGCGTGCCGACAAGGCCGCGCGCACCCATGACGAGCGCATCGCCGAGGTCCGCGCCTCCTACGGCGACGAGATCAAGCACATCCTCATCGCTGCCTCCGACGGGACCTACGCGAGCGACGTCCAGCCGATGCTGCGCCTCAACGTCTTTGTGCTTGCCAAGGACGGCGACAAGACCGCCCGCGGTACCTCCGGTGGCGGCGGTCGCGTCGATATCGCCTACTTCGACGACCTGAAGACCCCTGAGTATTTCGCCCGCGAAGCCGCCCGACAAGCGATCCTGCAACTCAATGCAGTGCCCGCCCCCGCAGGCGATATGGAAGTCGTGCTCGGCCCCGGCTGGCCCGGCGTGCTGCTGCACGAGGCCGTCGGCCACGGCCTCGAGGCCGACTTCAACCGCAAGAAAACCTCCGCATTCTCAGGCCTTATCGGCCAAAGGGTCGCAAGCAATCACGTTACGGTTGTGGATAACGGAACGATTCCTTCGAAACGCGGTTCCATCCACGTCGATGACGAGGGCGCGAACTCACGCGAAAATGTCCTGATCGAAAACGGCATCCTGCGCGGGTACATGAACGACAAGCTCAGCGCGAAGCTGATGGGCACAGCCAATACCGGCAACGGCCGCCGCGAAAGCTATCAGCAGATGCCGATGCCCCGGATGACCAACACCTATATGCTCGCCGGCCAGGACGAGCCCGAAGACATCATCCGCAGCGTTCGGCGCGGCCTGTACGCGGTCAACTTCGGCGGCGGCTCGGTCGACATCACCAGCGGCAAATTCGTCTTCTCGGCGTCGGAGGCCTACCTCATTGAGGACGGCAAGATCACCGCTCCGGTTCGTGACGCGACCCTGATCGGCAACGGCCCGGAAGCTTTGAAATACGTCTCGATGGTCGGCCACGATCTCGCGCTCGACGAGGGCGTCGGCAACTGCGGCAAGCAAGGCCAGTGGGTGCCGGTCGGCGTCGGCCTGCCGACAATCAAACTCGCCCGCATGACCGTCGGCGGTACCGGGGAATCAACCAATCTCTTAAGCGATAGATCATTTTCACCTCTGAAGGAGTTACTTATGGCCTT
>CAXTSA010000318.1:0-3793 GCA_964246755.1 uncultured Acidobacteriaceae bacterium | reverse complement strand
GTGATTTTCTCCGTGACAGGGCTCCCCCCCGGAGCGACAGCAACCTTTTCGCCGACGACTCTGTCGGCTGATAGCGGCGCCCAGACCGTCACACTTTCGGTACAAACGGCAGACGGTACACCGTCAACCATCATGATTCCGACAGCGACCAGTAGCTTGATGCAGCGGCTCGAGCCTGCGCTGGGAGGAGCAGCACTGGCACTTATCATGCTGCCTTTCGCCAGAGCACGCCGTTTCCGCCAGGCAGCAAGAGGCCTGATGCTCACCGCATTGTTCCTGTTCGGTGCATTCGTCGGAGGCACGATGCTCACAGGTTGCGGCGCGCCATCGTCCACCAGCGCAAACAAGGCTGTTTCCACAGAGGCGCCGGCGAAGCAGCAGTCGACCAGCTACACGCTTATTGTGACGATGACCAGCGGCGGCATAGTACACACCACGACTGCCAACCTCGTTCTCCAACAGTAGCGCGCAAAAGTAAAACTAAGTAGAAAGGACGCAGTTTCCAAAAGGTCTCAAGCCGGCTTCCATCTCAGCTTACCGCTCCTTTCGAGAGGTAAGCTGCGGAGCCGATTGCTGAGGTGAAAGAAGATCCTGGTATCGCGAGCACTTAGTGCGCCAGCGGCGATCTTTCGTCAATGGTCGAGTTGCCGGCGTGTAACAAGAGCCGCCCGCGAGCGGAGTTCGTGGCCGATTCAGAAACTCTCGATTAGCACATCGAATCCGTCTCTGGTGTCAAGCACCTGCCTCATTCTGTTACAACGTCGATATGCGTAGAAAGCTCCTGCTCGCAACTGCGTTTCTGCTGTTCACCCTCTTCCCGGGCTCGCGATCCGGCTCACCGGCAAGCACCCAACCGACCGTTCGCGAGCAGACTCACCGCGCCCAGCTCGGGGTGAGCGCGCTCAAGCGCTGGTATGTGAAGCGCACAGGACTGTACCGCTCGACTGTATGGTGGAACGCAGCGAATGCCACAACAGTGTTGGTCGACTACTCGCGGCTGAGTGGCTCAAGAAAGTATCTCCCGGTTATCGAAAACACGTTTGAACGAGCCCAGGTGCCCATCTCGAAAGCCGAGCAGAAAGGCGAGCTTCAGGGCATGACCGGCGCTCCAGGTTTCCTGAACACCTACTACGATGATGAGGGCTGGTGGGCGCTGGCCTGGATCGATGCCTATGACCTGACCGGCGAAGCACGGTATCTCGCCATGGGGCGCTCCATCTTCGCCGATATGGCAGCCGGCTGGGACACGACCTGCAACGGCGGCATCTGGTGGAGCAAGGACCGGACCTACAAGAACGCGATTGCAAATGAGCTGTTCTTTTCAGTGGCGACGCACTTGGCGGCACGTTCGGGGCCCGGCGCTCAGATGGAATCCTACGCAGGGTGGGCGAAGCGCGAGTGGCAGTGGTTTCGCGCTTCCGGAATGGTAAACGGAGATGGGCTGGTCAATGACGGTTTGGCGATCGACAAGGTCACGGGCGCCTGCCGCAACAACGGGCGCACCGTCTGGACCTATAACCAGGGCGTTCTGGTGGGCGCGCTGGCTGAGTGGTCCAGAACGACCGGGACAGCTCCGCTCGCGGATGCCGGGCGCATTGCCGGCGCAGCATTGACGCACCTGACAGACTCCTCCGGCGTACTGCACGAGGGGTGTGAGCCGAAATGCGGGGGCGACGGCGTGCAGTTCAAGGGAATCTTCGTGCGCAACCTGTTGGCGCTCGATGCCGTGGCCCCGGACGAGCGCTGGGACCGTTTCTTTGCGATCAACGCGGAAAGCATCTGGAACAATGATCGGGATCCGGCTTACCGGTTCGGCGTCACGTGGTCAGGACCGTTTGCGGAGAATAACGCGGGGTCGCAGAGCTCGGCACTCGACGCTTTGATGGCCGCCGCAACTTCGGCGAGACCGTTGGCAAAACGCTGAAGCAAACGTCGCACGTATCGAAAAGCGCCGCCGTACGTCGCCGAGGTCTTCCTTCAACTCGCTTTCCTGTGCGGGTTACCGTAATGGTACAGCGCAGTCGCGCGTACTTTATCCGGGTCGCAGGGCTCATTAGTATGGATCGAGCGGTAGCCCCAGAAGAAGTACAGATTACCCGGCTGCATCTGGATGCGCGCGGGTTTCAGAATCTTGCGCTGGATGGAAGCGCGCAGCAGTTTCTGCGTCAGCGGGTTATCGAGCAGCACCTTGTCCGCGGCGTTCAGCAGATACGCTGGGCGGATGCCGCGCGTGTTCGGAAACATCAGCAGGTCGCCGGCTCTGCCTGCCGTTGGAATCTCGATAGGGATCAGCGCCGTAATGACATACGAGTCATAGTGAAAGATCAGCGAGTTCCGCTGGCCTGAACTCCCGGAGAGGCAGCGCAGCACATGATAGAAAGCCTGGTCTGGCGCGCGTTTACCTGTGCCTCGCTCGTACATGTCTTTGAGCAGCTTTCCGAATCGAGGTGAGCGGTACAGCTCATCGAGCCCCGAGCCCGCTACCTCGTCCGGGCCGCCGAAGCCGATGTATTCATTTCCTGACTTCCGCATCGCCGCGCGGACAAAGCCCCGCATACGCTCAAGATCCTCGGGCTGAATGTAGTTTGGAAGCGAGCCATATCCTACTGTGTCAAGTGTCGCAACGAGCGCGGAAATTTGCTGGTCGGAGATGTCGGGGACTGAAATGCTCACGCGTTCTCACCTTTCGAAGTCACACAATTCCATCATGCGGGGCAATCCTGCGAAGAGAATATGACAGAAGCAGAGTCCTATGGCAAGCAGAATGTAAGAAATGCATCTTTTTCAAATGAAGATTGGGTCGTTTTGACCCGGTTTTCGCTTTAGACTGCCATATTCAACGCTTCGATTTCCATCTACTCGCGTAAAACATACCCCACGATGATCTGTCGTAACCTGAGGGTGTGAGGGCGCATGCCGCTAATCAGTGATTCCCCATCCCGTCAGCACGCCTACACCGGGCCTGCTCTGCCGCAACTGCCGGAGCCGAGCTACGCGGAACGTGTTCGCACACTCGTCTCGCTTTCCTCGGTCGGAACGCTTTCGACACGTTCGCGCAAGCATCCGCAGTTTCCGTTCGGCTCACTCATGCCCTACGCGCTCGACGAAGCCGGACGCCCCTTGTTCCTCATCAGCAACATGGCAATGCATACCCAGAACCTCCAGTCCGATGCGCACGCAAGCCTGTTTGTCGCCGACACCCCTGCCGATGGGGACGCGCTCGGCGCGGCAAGGGCCACGCTCGTGGGCCTTGCCGAGCCGGTGCCGCGGGACGAGACCGCACTCGCCCGGGAGCAGTACCTCGCCCGTCACGAAAGCAGCCGCTACTGGGTCAATTTCACCGACTTCAGCTTTTTCCGGCTCGAGCCGGTCGACATCTACTACGTGGGCGGCTTCGGCGTCATGGGATGGGTCGACGCAACCGATTATTCCCAGGCCGCCCCCGATCCGCTCGCCCGGGCTGCCCCGGCGATCCTCGCGCACATGAACGCCGATCACGTAGACGCCATGCTTTTGCTTGCGCGCCGGCATGCGCATCTTGAGGCAGTCGAGGCAACGATGACCTCCGTCGATCGCCTTGGATTTTCTATGCGACTCAAAACGGCCGAGGGGATGAAAGGCGCACGCATCAACTTTCCGCGCGAGATCGCCACGTCCGAGCAGACAAGAGAGGTGCTGGTCGAAATGGTCCGGCAGGCAAAGGCTCCCTAATGACTGGAGACTTGCTGCGGGCGGGGCGGCCCCGCCGCTTAGATAAAATCTACAGAGAGGCTCTGCCCGGTTGGTTTAGCGA
>CAXTSA010000317.1:0-3794 GCA_964246755.1 uncultured Acidobacteriaceae bacterium | reverse complement strand
TAAACTGCCGAATGCCAGCCGGCGGGGGCCGGCGCTCGATCTCCGCTGCCTAACCGTAATCATGATGAGGACCAGTCCGGTGGCGGCGGCCAGCAGAATGGAAAGCACCAGAGCCAGAGCGACGCCCGCGATGCCCAGCCACGCCCCTAACAGCGCGGCCAGCTTAAGGTCGCCCAGCCCCATACCCTCCCGCCGCCTCGCAATCCAGTACAGCCAGCGAATCAGCCATAACGTCGCGGCGGCGCCAAGCGCCCCGGCGAGGCTGCCGGCAAGCGGCGAAGGATTCCACAGGAGAAAGGGCGCGTCGCTCCCAAAGTGCAGCGCCCGAATCAGGCCGCCCGGCGGGGCCGCTGCGACTGCAATCCCCAGCACGACCCCGGGCAGGGTGAAGCTGTCGGGCAGCAGAAACGTCCGAGCATCCATGACCAGCAACCCAAGCAGCAGGAAGCAGAAGAGCGCGCATTCGGCAGCGACGACCGGGTGAGGGAAGCGCAACGCCGAGAACAGGAACAGTGCGCCAAGCGCCGCTTCGACCAGGGGGTAGCGAAGCGAGATGCGCCCCCGGCAGTCGCGGCACCGACCCCGCAGCAAAAGGAAGCTGAGCAGCGGGATGTTATCGATGGGGCGAATCGGCGCTTCGCACATGGGGCAGTGGGAGCCCGGAAACGCGACGGAAAGGTGCTGCGGCAGCCGCGCAATGCAGACGTTCAGGAAGCTGCCGAAGAGCAGCCCCGAGACAACCGCCAGGGCTGCCACGCTCGGAGAATACGAAATCACTGCGTCCGAGTTTAGGGCATCGGTTAGAGTGGTGCCATGGCTTCGGTTCCCGAGGAGCGGTCGCAAGAGGAAGCTGCCCTTCCGGGCCGCGACGAAGCGCAGTTGTTTTCCAAGGCTGTCGCCATCATGGCGCGTCTGCGCGGCCCCGCAGGGTGCCCCTGGGACCGCGAGCAAACGCCTGAAAGCATTCGCAAGCACACGCTTGAAGAGACGTACGAGGTGCTCGACGCAATTGAGCGCCGCGACCCTGCGGACCTCTGCGAGGAGTTGGGCGACCTGCTGCTCCAGGTAATCTTCTACGCGCAGATGGCGTCAGAGGCTGGGCAGTTTTCGATCGCGGATGTAGTCGAGGGCCTGAACAGGAAACTGGTGCGCAGGCACCCCCACGTCTTCGGCGCCGAAGCTGCCGCCGCAGCAGGGAACGCGGCCCGGATCGAAGCAGGAGTCGAAGGCATCGAAACAGAGCAAGTCCTTTCTAACTGGAATGCCATCAAGCGGATGGAAAAGGTCTCGAAAGTGAAAGATGAAGGATCGCCGACATCGCGGCTTGCGGGGGTGCTCCGTGCGCAACCGGCGCTGCTGGAGGCTCAGAAGCTCGGTGCGGCTGCCGCCCGGTGCGGCTTTGACTGGCCGGACGCCACGGGGCTGCTCGCGAAAATACGTGAGGAAGCCGATGAGGTCGAGGCGGAGATCGCGATCGATCGAGCACCCTCGAAGGAGCTGCAGCTTGAGGTCGGGGATCTACTGTTTGTGACGGCCAACCTCGCGCGGCACCTCCGTGTTGATGGTGAGACGGCGCTCCGCGACGCGAATGCCAAGTTTCGTGGACGCTTCGGCTCAATGGAGCAGGAGGAGCGGGAAGATGGCGGACCACCCCTTGAAGATCGCTCGCTCGACGCATTAGAAGAGCTTTGGCAGCGAGCCAAGGCGAGCGAAAAGGCTCCCCGCGCCGGTGAGGGCCACCCGGCATGAGCCTCGCAGCCGCTGAACCGGCCACGATGGGCGCCACGTCCGGCCGCATCCATGCTCGCTCGCATACCGCTGAGGACGGGCGGGTGTTTTTCCTGCGTATGTGTGCAAGCACTGGGGAGTTGGACGAGTGCGTCGCGCTGCAGCAGCAAACCTGGGGCTACGGAGACCTGGAGGTCGTGCCGCGCACCATCTATGTACTGGCGCAGGCGCTGGGCGGCCACGTGCTGGGCGCCTGGGATGAGCGCGGTGAGCTCGCCGGCTTCGCCATGGCGGTCGCCGCGCACGAGCCGCCTGGCAAGGGGCAACGCTGGATGCAGCCGGTGAACTCCTTCGCCGGCGACCGGCAGAAGGCGAGCGCACCACCCATGCCCTATCTCCATTCGCACATGCTCTCCGTCGCGCCTTCATACCGCGATTGCGGGCTGGGGTACGCACTCAAGCACGCGCAGCGGGCGGAGGCGCTCACCCGCGGCATCCAGACCATTCGCTGGACCTTCGACCCACTCATGGCGAAGAACGCCCACTTCAACCTCCACCGCCTCGGCGCGACGGCCAGGCTCTACATCCCGGACTTTTACGGGCCGCTCAGCTCGGCTCTGGGCGGCAGCCTGCCTACGGACCGGCTCCTGGCCGAATGGGACCTCAGCGGCCTGCAAGCGAGCGCCGCCGGGCAGCAAAGGCAGGCGTCCCCGAGGGAAGTCGCATTGACCATCCACTTGCCTGCCGCGGTTGCTGTGTGGAAGCGGGAGGGTGCGCGCGGCGCCCTGGAGCTCGCGCAGTCAGAGCTGCGCACGCGCTTCGAAGACGCTTTTGCCCTTGGTTTTGAAGTGGGCGGATTTCGCCGAGACCCGGACGGCGGAGGCCAGTACCTGCTGGTCGCTGCCCGGCAGCCGAGGTCCGCGCCGGCCGAGCATTGAGCGCACACGGCGCCGTGCGCCCCGGCTCCCATCCAACAAAGGCCCGAACCGCTCCTTTTGACATCGAACGCTACGCCGGGGAGAAAACTTCCATGAAAATCGACGCTGTTGTGCTCCGTGAGGTCCAGATGGAGCTTGTCACACCGTTTGAGACCAGCTTCGGCCTGACGACTCACCGCCGCATCCTGCTGGTGGAGGTGCGCAGCGAAGGGCTATGCGGCTGGGGCGAGTGCGTTGCCGGTGAGCACCCCTGGTACAGCGAGGAAACAACCGATACCGCTTGGCATATAGCGCGGCATGAACTGGTGCCTGTTTTGCTCGAGGCGGAACCGAAGCATGCCGGCAAGTGTCACGGGATCTTTCGCCATGTCCGCGGCAATCGCATGGCCAAGGCCGCACTTGAGAACGCGATCTGGGATCTGCAGGCGCAGATGGAAGGTGTGAGCCTGGCGTCGCTGCTGGGCGGGTCGCGCACCAGCATTCCCTGCGGCGTCTCGCTCGGCATCCAGCCATCCCTCGATCTGCTCCTCGATCAGGTGGAGACCTCGCTTGCGGCCGGCTACCAGCGTATCAAGGTCAAGTGCAAGCCCGGTTGGGACACGAAAGTGTTTGAAGCCATTCGCAAGCGCTGGCCATCGATCCGCCTCTCCGCCGACGCGAACGCCTCTTACCGGCTCAAAGACGTGGGCCACCTTGCCTCGTTTGATCACTTCGACCTGGTCATGCTGGAGCAGCCGCTCTGGAGTGACGACTTCTACTTTCATTCCATGCTGCAAAGCCAGATCGAAACCCCGGTGTGCCTCGATGAGTCGATCCGCAATCGCCGCGACGCGCTGGCCGCGATCGAGATGGGCTCCTGCCGGATCATCAACATCAAGAATGGCCGGGTGGGCGGCTTCTCCGAGGCGATCGGGATCCACAACGCCGCCATGGAGCGAGGTATTCCGGTCTGGTGCGGCGGCATGCTCGAGACCGGGATCGGCCGCTCGCACAACATCGCGCTCTCGTCGTTGCCCAATTTTTCTCTGCCCGGCGATGTGTCGGCGTCCCGCCGCTACTGGAGGGACGACATTATCGAGCCGGCGGTCGAGGTTTCCTCGCTCGGCGAGATCACTGTGCCCACCGGCC
>CAXTSA010000316.1:0-3806 GCA_964246755.1 uncultured Acidobacteriaceae bacterium | reverse complement strand
CCTTCAACACAGCACCGGCCGCCAACGCGTCCCCCATCCCGAGCTTCTACGGCAATGGCCCCTCCCTGTTCACGCTCAACCTGCGCCTCAGCAAAACCTGGGGCTTCGGCCAGCGGCTGCAAAAGGAAGGCGGCGACCAGGGCGGCGGACCCGGTGGACCCGGCGGCGGCCCAGGCGGCGGCAGGGGTGGGCGCGGCGGTCCGGGCGGCGGCGGCCCCTTCGGCAACAGCGGCAGCAGTGGCCGCCGCTACAACTTCACCCTCAACGCGCAGGCACTCAACCTGCTCAATATCGTCAACTACGCCCCGCCTACCGGCACCATCGACTCGCCCAACTTCGGCCGCTCGAACGCACTGGCCGGGCAGATTTACTCCTCCCCCAACGGCTCCGCCGCCCGGCGCATCTTCCTCCAGGCGACCTTTGCGTTTTAATCGGAGCCCGTCTCAATGGAGCATGCGCGTTGTCAAACCTTGGCATTGACCCTCGATGCGTGTGCTCGTAATCTCGAAGTCTGTATCTGCATCCCTCGACTCATTCGGCACAAAGGAAGCCATGGCGATCGAAATAGCATCGGGATTAGCCGAAGGTTTGCGCGAGGCAGGGCAGGGCGTTCTCTCGCCGGACATACGCGAGATCAAAGCGGATATGCGCGCCATCCGCGAATGCCTGGACGCAATGACAAACGCTTCGACCGCTTGGAAGACCGGCTGAGCACCTACCGCGACGTCGAAATGCTTCAAGAGCGGATGGCGGAGTTGCGAGCGCGCCGGCAGCCATCGGCATAGAGCATTTCTCCTTTCCATGTACACCGACCGGCGGCACTCCGCGTGGCTTTTCCGTCAACAAAGCCACACGCCACGGCTTTCGTCCGACACACCTAAGCGAGAAATGCTCTAATCGCCAGAACAAATCGTTCCGCCGGGCACGGAATCCTGTCCGCCGCGCTTTCATCTCTTAACGTAACTGCGTTCATTTCTGAGGAGCCATGCCCGACATAACCCCCGCACCGAAGGAAACCAAAGCCCAGCGCATGGAGCGCCTCAAGCTCGAAGCCAACCCCTTCGAGCTCTTCGATGAGGTTCGCCGGTTCGCCCGCGAAGGCCGCGCGAGCGTCGTCCCCGAGTGGGCCTCCACCTACTTCAAATGGTGGGGCGTCTACACCCAGGGCGACGGCGCCGGCGTTACCGGCGGCAAGGCCGGCGAGGGCCTCGCGACCGACTACTTCATGATGCGCATCATCGCCCCCGCCGGCCAGCTCACCTCCGCCCAGCTGCGCACCGTCGCCCAGCTCACCAAGGTCCACGCCCGCAACATTGCTGACATCACCGTCCGCCAGAACATCCAGCTCCACTGGCTCACCATCGAGTCCCTCCCCGAAGTCGTCGACGCCCTCCATGCCGTCGGCCTCTCCCCCAAAGGCGCCTGCGGCGATGTCGTGCGCAACGTCACCGGCTGCCCGCTTGCCGGCATCGACGGCCACGAGCTCTTCGACACCTCCCCCATCGCCGTCGAGATCGCCGAGAGACTTATCGGCAACTCCGCCTTCTACAATCTCCCGCGCAAGTTCAAAATCTCCGTCACCGGCTGCCCCCTCTGGTGCTCCTACCCGGAGATCAATGACATCGGCCTCACCGCGACCATGCGCGGTCAAGAGCACGGCTTCACCATTCGCGTCGGCGGCGGCCTCTCGAGCGACCCCCACCTCGCCGTAAAGCTCGACGCATGGATCCCCAAAGACCAGGCCTTCTCGGTCACCCGCGTCATCACCGAGCTCTTACGCGACCAGCAGGGCCTGCGCGAGAGCCGCGACCGCGCCCGCATGAAGCACCTCTTCCTCAAGGAAGGCTGGACCGCCAAAACCTTCCTCGCCGAAGTCGAGCGCCGCCTCGGCTACAAACTCGACCCCGCCGCACCTGAGGCCGTGCCCGACGACGTCCTGCGCGACCACGTCGGCATCCACCCCCAGAAACAAGAAGGCCTCAGCTACGTCGGCGCCTCGGTCCTCCGCGGCCGCCTCACCGGCGACCAGCTCCACGCCGCCGCCGAGCTGTCTGAGCGCTACGGCTCCGGCCACCTCCGCACCACCGTCGGCCAAAACTTTCTCTTCGTCGACATACCCACCGACCGCGCGCTCGAGCTTGCCCGGGAACTCGCCAAACACGGCATCAAGGTCGAGGGCTCCCAATTCTGGCGCGGCGCCGTCGCCTGCACCGGAACCGAGTTTTGCAAGCTCGCCATCACCGAAACCAAAGGCTTCACCCGCTGGCTCGTCGACGAGCTCGAAGAGCGCGTGCCGGAGTTCGACCAGCAGCTCCGACTCCACGTCACCGGCTGCCCCAACAGCTGCGGCCAGCACTGGATCGCCGACATCGGCATCGAAGGCAAAAAAATCAAGCACGAAGGCAAGCTCGTCGACGCCTACTACTTCTGCGTCGGCGGCTCGGTCGGTCAACTCGCCGCGACCGCGCGGCCCGTCGGCTACCGCATCCCCGCCACCGAAGTGCCGGAGGCGATCGAGCGGCTGCTCAAAACCTACCAGGGCAAGCGCCTCGGCGAAGGCGAAACCCTACGCGCCTACTTCGCCCGCCACTCCAACGACGAGCTACGCGCCCAGTTAGCCGGCCAGCTCGTGACGCCGGTGGAACGCGACGCCGCATCGCCCGGCGTAGCGACGGATATGTAATTGAGCCTCCTTCCTGTTTTCCTCAAGCTCGATGGCAGGCCTTGCCTCGTTGTCGGCGCGGGCGAGGTGGCAACCGGCAAGATTGAAAGCCTGGTCGCAAGCGATGCCCGGGTCACTGTCGTTGCCCCCTGGGCGCGGCCCGAAATCCTCCGCCTCGCCGGGCGCGGCGCCGTCACCTGGCATCAGCGTGAGTTTCTCGACACCGACATCGAAGGGCAATTCGTAACCGTTGCCGGCACAAATCACACCCACGTCAACCAGCATGTGTACCGGCTGTGCGCCGAGGCCGGCATTCTCTGCAACGCGGTCGATGACATCCCGCACTGCGACTTTTACTACGGCTCGGTGGTAAGCCGGGGCGACCTGCAGATCGCCATCTCCACCGCCGGCGAAAGCCCTTCCGTAGCCCAGCGTCTCCGCCGCGAAATCGATGCGGCGCTGCCCCACGACCTGGGCCCATGGCTTCACTCCCTCGGCCACCTGCGCCGCGAAGTCCTCGCCGCCCACCCGGCAAGCGAAGAACGCAAACTGCTGCTAGGCAAGCTCGCGCAGCGCCAGGTGTGCGAGTCCGCGGAGTGCCCGTCGCGTTTGCTTGCGCTCCCCGATGCAAAGCCCGCCACCGCGCGCGCCGCAAAGCCGGCAGAGCAGACCGCGAGCACCGGCACGGTGATGCTGGTAGGCGCGGGCCCGGGCGACCCCGACCTGCTCACCCAAAAAGCCGCCCGCCTTATCGCCGACGCCGACCTGCTCCTCCACGACGACCTCGTCCCCGGCCCAGTGCTCGCCCTCGCCCCCGCTTCCGCTGAAATCGTCAACGTAGGCAAGCGCTGCGGCCGCGCCGGCGTCACCCAGACCCAGATCCACGACCTCATGATCGCCGCCGCGCAAGCCGGGCGCCGAACAGTCCGCCTCAAAAGCGGCGACCCCCTGCTCTTCGGCCGCGCCGGCGAGGAAATCGACGCCCTCCGCGCCGCCGGGATCCCCTTCGAGGTCGTCCCAGGCGTCACCGCGGCCTCCGCCGCCGCAGCCGCCCTGCCCTGTTCCCTCACCGACCGCCGCGCCGCCTCCAGCATCCTGCTCAGCACCGCCCACCACGCGCCAGGGGAGAACGCGAGTCCCGAAC
>CAXTSA010000315.1:0-3837 GCA_964246755.1 uncultured Acidobacteriaceae bacterium | reverse complement strand
GCAATGGGGTGAAGGGTCGGGTGTTCAGCACGTCGGCGGCGGTAAGCCCGGCGCGCCGCAGCTGCCGAATCCCGTACTGCAGCTTGCCGAGCGTGGAGGCGGCGTGCGCGTCGGAGTTGATGACGATGGGGCAGCCGAGCTCGCGCGCGAGGCGGAGGTGGTTGTCGGAGAGGTCGAGCCGCTCGGGCGAGGCGTTGTGCTCGACCGCGCAGCCGAGCTCGGCGGCGCGCCGCAGCACGGCGGCGACGTCGAAACGCATGGGCTCGCGCCGCAGCAGCTGGCGGCCGGTAAGGTGGCCCAGGATGCGCACGTAGGGGTTTTCGACCGCGCGCAGGAGGCGTTCGGTGAGCTCGGCTTCGCCCTGCGCAAAGTGCGAGTGGGTGCTGGCGATGACAATGTCCATCTGGGCCAGCACCTCGTCCGAGAGATCGAGCGTGCCGTCGGCGAGGATATCGACCTCAATGCCGGGGAGCACACGGATGCGGCCTTCGAGGGCATGGTCGACCTCTCGGATGCGCGCGATGTGCTCAAGCGCGCGCCGGTCGTCGAGGCCGTTGGTCATGGCGAGCTGCTTGGAGTGGTCGGTGATCGCGATGTACCCATAGCCGAGCGCGAGGGCGGCCTCGGCCATTTCGCGGATGGTGTTGCGTCCGTCGGTTGCGTCGGTATGCATGTGGAGGTCGCCGCGGATGTCGGCGAGCTCGATCAAGCGGGGCAGGGCGCCGGCTTCGGCGAGCTCGATTTCGCCGTTGTTTTCGCGCAGCTCGGGCGGGATCCAGGCGAGGCCGAGAGCGGCGTAGATCTCCGCTTCTTCGGCACCGGCGACAAAGGTGCCGTCCTCGACGCGGGCCAGCGCGTACTCGCTGAGCGTGTAGCCGCGGCGCAGCGCCCGCTGGCGGATGGAGACGTTGTGGGTTTTGGACCCGGTGAAGTACTGGAGCGCCGCGCCGAAGGAGCCCTCCGGCAGCAGGCGCACGTCGACCTGCAGGCCGGAGCGCATGCGGAAGGAGACTTTGTTGGCGCCTTTGGCGAGCAGGGTGCCGGCGAGCGGGTAGTTTGCCGTGTGCTCGACGGCGGCGGCCACCCGCTCTTTCTCACAGGCGGGCCCGGTGACCAGGATGTCGAGGTCGCCGACGGTTTCGCGGCCGCGGCGCAGCGAGCCGGCGGGGGTGACGCGGTCGAGCCCGGGGAACTCGCGGAGGTATGCGATGAGCTTGTCGGCTGCCTGCTCCGCTACATGGATAGCGAACCGCCCGCTGTTGCGCTTGTAATCGGCGATGCCGGACCTGAGTTTCTCGAGGGCTTTCTCGCCGAAGCGGGGCAGGGTGGCCGCGCGGCCGTCGTCGAGCGCCGCCTGGAGCTCGTCGATGGAGCCGACCTGCAACGCGTCCCAAAACAGCGCGACGGTTTTGGGGCCCATGCCGGGCAGGCGAAGCAGCTCGAGCATGGAGGGTTTGTAGCGCAGCATCAGCTCCTCGCGCAGGGGGAAGGTGCCGGCCTGTTCGATCTCCTGAATGTTGGCGGCCATGCCTTTGCCGATGCCGGGGATGGCGAGGAGCTTTTTGGGCTCGGCTATGAGGGTATGCACCTGTACGGTGCTGGCCTCGACGGCCTCGGCGGCGCGGCGGTAGGACCGGATGCGGAAGGGGTCGGAGGCCGAGATCTCCAGCAGGTCGGCGGTCTCCTCCAGCATGGCGGCGATGAGGCGGTTGTCCATGGCTGCTGCTATTGAAACAGAAAGCGAGAGCGAGCCTGGCAAGAGCACGTTTGAAACGCGTGCGTCCTAGTGCTATTGCTGTAGATTCAAGGCGCAGTCCGCTTCCAGACAGGTGTGAGCGGTTCGGGATCGATGAGGTCCGAAAGCCGTTAAAGACGACCTTCGGGCCGACCGATGTCTGGAGGTGGTGCTTGGAGCAGTACTCCTCTAAGGTGTGTCCACGGAGATCTGCGGCCTGTGGCTTTTGTTGACGGAAAAGCCACGTCGAGTGCCGCTGGTGGGTCTACATGTGGAGGAGAAATGCTTTACTGAGTCACACCCGGAACGCAAAACGCCATGCCTCGGAGCAGTCCGGGTGCAGGGCGACAGTTGTTGGAAGCTAGGCGATTTCGCGGTGCCGGACGACCTGATCCGCCTGCGGGCCTTTCTGGCCCTGGATCACGTCGAACTCCACTTCGTCGCCCTCTTTCAGGCTTTTGTATCCCTCGATCTGGATCGCGGAGTAGTGGACGAAAACGTCGGGCCCATCCTCCCGGCCGATGAAACCGAAGCCTTTTGCGTTGTTAAACCACTTCACTTTGCCCTTGAAATGTCCCACCGGCGATGCCTTCCTGTGTGTGTGCGCAGATTGCGGTTGCTTCCTGTTAAAGAAGACGCGCCAGCTTCCCGGATGGTTTCGGTCGGCCGGCCCTCAGTGCTGCCCACTTGGACGAGGCTCAGTTGTTTTTGCCGCGTCCCTTCCGCTTCTTTTTCGCGGACTTTTTCCCGGCCGCGCGGAGTGCCTGGTAGGCGCCGATGCCGATCAGGGTTTTGCCGTCGAGAATCTCACCTTTTCGGATCAGTTCCTCGACCTCGGACAGGGGCATCGGGTAGATTTCGAGGGTCTCGTCGGGCTCCGGGCGCGCGGTGCCGGCGGAGAGGTCTTCGGCGAGGTACACCTGCATCCACTCGCCCAGAAAACCGGGGCTGGCGAAGTAGCGGACCAGCTCGGTCCACCGGTCTGCCGCGTAGCCGGTTTCTTCTTCGAGTTCGCGCCTGGCGCCGGCAAGCCGTTCTTCATTGGGCTCGATTTTGCCCGCGGGCAGCTCCCACAGGTACTGGCCGGCGGCGTGGCGGTACTGGCGCTCCATGATGACGAGCGGGTCTTTCTTTCCTCCGCGGGCGCTTTTCCCGCCGCGGGCGCCCTTTGTGCCGCGGGCGTCCCTGCTCTTCCCCGTGTCGACGGCCAGAATCACGACCGAGCCGTTGTGGCGAATGATGTCGCGGTCTGATACGTGGCCGTTCGGCTCGCGCACCTGCTCCTTGAGCACTTTAAAGAGCGGGCCCTCGTAGGCGACCTGCGAGTGGAGCACCTCGGCCTTGCCTTCCTCGCGCAACTGCGGCGGCAGCAGGACGGCTCCTTTCGGAATCGCTTCCTTTCGCTCCGTTTTCTTGCCAGCTTTCTTTGCCATGGAAGTTCTCCCTGTCCTTCATCTCTGCGAGCCTGTCTTCAGCCCCTGCGAGATGGATGCGGTCGCGGGGTGAACCGGACGTGCGCGAGCGAACCGTCGCCTCCGTGAGAGACTCGAAGAGAGATGGAGACCAACCCCCTGGCCGGTGCATGTTACCCCCTCGCTGTGCTGCCGGGTGTATCGCGGCTCTTCACGGATTACATCGACGGAAAAGCTCCCGAGTTTTACCCCGCGCCGCCTGCCGGAGATGCGTGGATGAGGTACCGGGCTCGACCGGGTACGCCGAATGACGCGTTGGCGGACCTGCTTGAAGCGCAGAACCATGCCTGCCACGGCGGACCGGCCGCGATCGCGAACATCGCGAAGCTGCGGAACGGGGCGCGGGCCGTGGTCACGGGGCAGCAGGTAGCGCTGTTTGGCGGCCCGCTGTACACGCTGCACAAGGCGGCGAGCGCGATTCGGCTGGCGGCGGATGCAACCGCGGCGACCGGGGTGACGCACGTGCCGGTGTTCTGGCTGGCGAGCGAGGACCATGACTTTGCCGAAGTGGACCATGTTGCTTTGCCGGGCGGCGCGGGTGGGCTCGAGCGGATTGGGTTGGAGCATCACCCGGATCGGGGCTCCGGCGCGCCCGTAGGCGCTTTGCGGCTGGGTCAGGGGGTGGAGCAG
>CAXTSA010000314.1:0-3878 GCA_964246755.1 uncultured Acidobacteriaceae bacterium | reverse complement strand
GCCCAAGCAGACGCGGCTATGTACAGCAGGATCAACAATCTGCCGCCGATCACTTCATCCAATTTCAAGGTCTACACTCCCTATGGCGCCAATGAGCTTGGCTCCGCCTACGGCGTCGACGTGGAAACCGACCTGGACGTGGAACTGGCACACGCCACCGCGCCCGGAGCGAATATCGCGCTGGTTCTCGCCTTTACCGACGATGAAGAAGATCTCCAGGCGGCGATGCTGTACGCGGTTACGAACCAGCTCGGTAACGTCGTTTCCATCAGCTACGGATACCCGGAGTTCTACGTCGGCTCGCTGGCTACCGGCATTTTCAGCCAGGTCGTTGAAATTGGCGCGGCCAAGGGGATCGCCGTCAACGTGTCGAGCGGCGATGCGGGCGACGATACCGCTTATGGCGGCCCTGCGACGGTCGAGGCGCCGGCCGACTCTCCCTATGCCACGGCGGTCGGCGGCACTTCCATTGCTACCACCTCTCCAGGAGGCCCGGTCTACCAGACCGGCTGGGGCAACAACCTGGGCGCCCTGTCTTTCGGATTGAACGGCGGAGAGTTCGTCTACGACCCTCCCGTCACTGAGTTCTATGCCGGCTCCGGCGGCGGCATCAGCGCGTACTTCCCAAAGCCTGCCTACCAGTCCGGTTTGCCCGGCCCCAACCGTCACCTGCCCGATGTCTCCGCGATCGCCGACCCGTACACGGGCGCTGAGTATGTCTACACCGACGTCGCGACCGGGAAGCAGTTGGTGAGCGTCGTGGGAGGTACCAGCCTCGCTGCCCCTGTTTTCTCCGGCATCTGGACCATCGCGGACCAGTACTTCGGTGTTCCGCTGGGGCAGGCCGCGCCCTATGTGGCGGCAACGGTCGGCTCCTTCATTACTGACGTCGTACCGTTTACCGGGCCGGCCAACGTGACCGGCACGATTCTCGACCCTGCGGGAACTACCAACTACTCCTCCACCGAACTCTCGCAGCCTCTGCATACCACGACACAGTTCACCAGCGCGCTTTGGAACGCCGGTGACGGCTACTTCTACAACATCAGCTTCGGCACCGATTCCTCGCTGACCGTTACCCAGGGCTGGGACAACGTGACCGGCTACGGTACTCCCAACATCGGAACTGCGCTACGCGATCTTGGAGCGAAACCGAGACAGTGAGTCGCTTCCGCAACAGAAGAGGGCGAGCCGCATTCGGCTTGCCCTCTCCACTTCTGCAGGAAACATACTTACCGCACACTTTCACCCGGCGCTAGCTTGAGCACCTGCACTCCCGTATGCCCCACATGCTTGTCCAGCTCCTCGGGTGTGCCGGTAAGCTGCGGCATGGTGCCCCAGTGCAGCGGCAACACCACTTCCAGGCCCAGGAATTTTGTCGCCAGCGCCGCGCCGCGAGGATCCATGGTGAAGTATCCGCCGATCGGCAGCATGCCGAACTTGGGGCTGTACAGATCGCGGATCAACTGCATGTCCGAGAACACGCTGGTGTCACCCGCGTGGTACAGCACCGGACCGTTTGCGACGGTCAACACATAGCCGGCCGGCTCCCCGCCGTACACAAACTTGTCGCCGTCCTGAATGCCTGAAGAGTGCCGCGCCTCGGTCATCGTCAGCGTAACGTCTTTATGCGTGTAACTGCCGCCATAGCCCATCGGGACGGTCTTCTCTACGCCCTTGGAGCCGAACCAGGCGGCAAGCTCATACATGGCGACCACGGGGGCGCCGGTTTTCTTTGCGACTGGAATCACGTCGGCGATGTGGTCGGAGTGCCCGTGGGTCGCAAGGATCAGGTCAAGTTTTTGCGGAAGCTCGAATCCCTTGGGGTACTTCGGGTTGTTCTCAATAAATGGGTCGATCAGGATGGAGGTGCCGGCGGCCGTCTGGACCAGCACCGTTGCATGGCCCAGCCAGGTAATTACAGTTCCGTTCAGATCTGACATGAAAACCCGGTTCTCACTTTCGTAGTTGGCGAGTGCGTGAAGTTTCGTGAAGCGATACGTAGCCCTGGCGCGCAGGTTACTGATTAACTAGGATGCGCACGTCGCTCTCACTACCGGGCCGAACGGGGACCGGACCCCGGGCCGAAGATGCGTTGACTCGCCGGCTGGCCGTTCCGATTGGGCAAGGAAAAGGCATAAAGTTTCTTGTTGGACTTGCCGAAGCCGAAGTTGCTGTAGCCCGAGCGCCAGTACAGGGTTCCGTCCACGATGGAAGGGCCGCTGATCACGCTACCTGCGGTCGGAAACTTCCAGAGCAGCTTGCCGGTCTCCGCGTCCAGAGCCACCATGTCGCCCGAGTCCGAGCCGGCGTAAAAAACACCGTTCGCAACCGTGACCTGGCCCAGCGCCGCGGCCGCCTGCGAGGGGTTCAGCGGGTTCTGCCCGGTCGCCGGCACCTGCCACTCCACCGCCCCGGTTCCGGCATCAAGCGCCGCCCACGACCCCGCATTTGCCTCCTGCGTGTTCTCCGGCTGGAGCGTGTAGGAGCGGCGTTCGCTGTTATTCACCGCCGAGTAGACGCGCCTTCCATCGGTCGCCGAACCCCAGACGATACCTCCGGTCTGCCCCCCCGGCCCAACCTGCGTGCCCCACAGCACCGCGCCGGTATCGGGATTGAGCGCCCAGTACACACCGCTTTTCTGCCCGGCTCCAATGGCCTCCATCGGCTTGCCGTCCACCTCGGTCTGGATGAAGTTCGGGCCGGAGGCAAAGTCATAATCCGGACCCGCGGGATCGGGGCAGGGGATCTTGCCCGGAGCGTTGAAGATGCATGAGACAGTCCAGGTATCCGCACCCTCAAGCCTCTGTCCCCACTTCACCTTGCCCGTGTCCAGATCCAGTGCGAGCACCGAGTCCAGGTAGTCCGTCAGATCGAGGCAGGCCAGTTTGCCGGCTACGGTCGCGCCTGAGTGGACCAGGCACGTGCTTACGCTGTCGGGAACGGAGTAGTTGTTTCCGCTGGTCACGAACAGTGAGTTACGCCCCCGGTCCACCACAAAGTTGCTGCCCCACACCGCCGCGCCCGTGTAACCCACCGGCACCGTGTAGGTTTGCCACAAAACTTTTCCCGTGCGGAGGTCCAGCGCTACGACGCTCCCGCGAAAAGTGAGTGTGAATCCCGGCTGCGATTCCGCCAGACCCTCCTGCCGAGACGACGTACCCACATACACACGGTTGCCGACGATCACCGGAGAATTCGTAATCACGGCGGCCACCGCGGTTTCGACCGTGGTCTTCCAGAGCAGCTTGCCCGTGCCTTTGTCGACCGACATCACCGTACCGCCGGCCAGATCGCCGAACACCAGTTGGTCCGGTCCGATTGCGGGCGAGTTTCTGGACATGGACGCGGAGTTGCCGGTGTACTCGGACACCTTGTGGCTCCAGATAAGCTGCCCTGTCTCCGCGTCGATGCGATAGAGAAAACCGCCCCAGTCGGGCACGTACAGCGAGCCGCAATCGATGGTGGGCGTGGCGGAAACGTCGCCCGCCGTTGCAAAGACCCATTTCTGCGTCAGCAGCGGGGCGTTCGCCGCGTTAATCGTGTGTTCGGACGCACTGCTATGTGTGTTCTGGAGATTGCCGCCCCAAAAAGGCCAGCTATGGTTTCCCGCGTAGCACACCTCTGCAAAAGCACGGTGCGCGGGCATCCCGGCAAGCGCGAGCGCTGCCAGGGCAAGCAATGCCGCACGCCCATATCTCGCTCGAGGAGAAAAAGGATGAGTGGTTTCGCCGTGGAAAATCATGGAAGTGAGCCTCCTCAGGGGTCTCTGATGCAGCGTTCTAAGTGCGCCGAAAAAGCTCGATGCCCTGAACACCCCCGAACTTACACCCCTACGTCCAGAAGGCGAGTAGCTATAACGTACCCAAGTTAGGTAA
>CAXTSA010000313.1:0-3902 GCA_964246755.1 uncultured Acidobacteriaceae bacterium | reverse complement strand
ATCCAGGCGCGCAGGCGATGAAGCTCCGGTTCGGGTGGGGGCCGCTCGACGGCGCAGCGGGCATGCAGAGCAATGTCGCACTGGTGAGCACGGTGCGCGAGGTAATTGGCGACGGCGTCGACCTGATGGCGGATGCCTACATGGGTCGAACGCTCGAGTACGCTGGCGTAGTGTTGAAGCATAGGAGAGTTACATGGCGAATATGTCGGTAGCATTGCTGGGGTTGGGTACCATGGGCAGCGGGATGGCGGCGAACCTGCTCAAGGCGGGTTTTCCGCTGGCCGTTTACAACCGCACCGTTGCCAAGGCGGAGCGCTTCGCGGAGGGGGGCGCGCGGGTTGCGGCCACCCCCGCCGAAGCGGCAAAGGGAGCGCAGGTCATCCTGTCGATGCTCGCCGATGACAATGCTTCCCGCGAAGCATGGCTGGGTGAGAAAGGCGCGCTAGCCGCCGCGGAGCCGAACGCTGTGCTGGTGGAAGCAAGCACCGCAAGCCCGGCATGGATCGCGGAGCTGGCGGACCGTGCCGGGGCGCGCGGCCTTGCACTGCTGGACGCCCCGGTAACCGGCAGCCGCGTGCAGGCCGAGGGCGGTCAACTTGCATTCTTCGCAGGCGGTTCCGAGCGGGCGCTCGCAACGGCGATGCCTGTGCTCCAGGCCATGAGTAAGGACGTCATCCATCTCGGCCCGTCAGGCGCCGGGGCGAAGATGAAGCTCGTGAATAACTTTCTGTGCGGCGTGCAAGTGGCATCGCTGGCCGAAGCAGTAGCGTGGCTGGAACGGAGTGGTTTGGACCGCGACAAGGCTCTCGCATCCTGAAAACGGGAACTCCGGGCAGTCCGATACTCGCAGGCATCTCCGCGCGCATGACGAGCCGGGATTACTCCGTCAACTTCCTGCTGGAGCTGATGGCGAAGGATCTCGGGTACGCCCACGACGCCGCCATGGACGATGGCGTCGAGCTTACGACGGCCACGAACGCGCGCGCGCTTTTCGACCGGGCGGCGGCGCAGGGCTACGCCGGCCAGGATATGTCGGCCGTGGTGGAGCCGCTGCGCGCAGCAGTTCTCGCGAAAGATTAATGCAACAGTGTTGGTTACGAATCAGGAGCGAGCGATGGCGGTAGAGAAAGTTTGGATCGGGGGCGAGTGGCGCGAAGCTGCAACAAGCTCGACCTTCAGCGCGGAGAACCCGTCGACCGGAGTCAGGCTGCCAGGGAAGTACCCGGTCAGCGCGTGGACGGATTGCGACGCGGCGCTCGACGCGGCCGTCGAAGCCGCGCGTGCACTTCGCTCGGTCAGCGGAGACGATATTGCTGCGTTTCTCGATGGCTATGCCGACGAGATCGAAGGCTCCGGCGCGCGTTCGAGCGTGTGACGCTCGAAGCTGGTGAGAGCAAGCGCGTGCAGTTCACCTTGCCGGCCGCGCAGCTCGCTTTTTACGACGTCTCCTCGAAGACCTTTGTTGTGGAGCCGGGCATGTTCGACGTCATGATCGGTTCGTCCTCGGACGATATTCGCCTGCGGGAACACCTCCAGATCTCCAGTGCGCATGAGGCCACGCGGCCTTGAACCTGTGCTCGCCTATAGTTGGCCACAACACTTCGGTGAAAGACGACGGACCATCCCATCACTAACATAATGTTAAGTTTGGGATTTAAAGATCGATATCGTCCAGACTCCTCGATTTGCTCCACTATACATTGACCCCGGTTGACGCAACAAAGCCGGTGAACTGCGGCCATGTTGGATCATCATTCGTTCACAGAGAACTACTCTGAAAGAAGACTACGGATGGTGAATGGACAGTGGACGCATAGCCTGTTCTGCGCACGCCGTTAGCGTACCGGAAGGTGGTAATCCCCTCCCTTGAGAGGTCTGTTCAAGATCATCAAGGAGGCGTTCACTCGCGCTGAAGAAGTGACTGGCGCGTTGATAGGCACAATAAACCAGATCCCCGCTGTTGGTTTCGCGCAGAAGAAGATAGACATAAGGGGCATTCTGATAATGAAATAATCCATAGCGAACATTCGGTTCGATGAGCAAATCCAAGGAGAGATCAGCGGATGGCGGGACGGAAGCCAACGTGTAAGAAAGTTTAGGAATAATCTTTAGCACATTGTTGCGAAGGCGCTCCAAGTCTTCATAGGTATCGGGGTTTTCTGAGCGGCGGTTTTCAACAGCTACTGTGACAGTCTTTGCGGAAGAGAAGTTGTGATTGGAAGCGACGGCCTTGAGATGACTGGGAATCTCAGGAGGTTTATTGTTAGGCGCTCCGAGTGTCGCTGTAGGAAAAAGAACCATCATGACGCAGACAGTGCAGCGGTAGTTCATATGTTCTCCTCGTCACAGTTTATTCTTGAGCTAAAGCCAAAAAGACTCAGTTATGAGTACGGCCACCTATAGAAAAGAGGAAAGCCTCCGGCGTTGGCCCGAGGCTTTCCGAGTGGTGCGCGGCCGGAACCTAGGGCAGTGTGCCGCCTGTAAGAGTGCTCTGTTTTCCGCTGTTCGGGTATCCGATCTCGAGGACAACATCGTCTCCGGATTTCAGACGCGAGACAAGCGCGTCGAACTCCGCCCTGTTCTTGACGGGGGTCCGGTTGAGGGCCTCGATGACAACGCCGCGCCCGACAGGCGGGTTCAGCTCATCGGCAAAAGAGCCTGGCGCGACAGACTGGATTAGCACCCCGTGCAGGCCAGCCGGCGCGTTCGAGGGCAGATCCGTCACACTCAGGCCGAGTTTCGCTTTGCCGGGATTCGGGTTCTCGGTGGCGCCGCTGTCGGATTCACTGCTATCGGAGGGAGAAAGCGCAGAGCGGTTCTCGATGGCGCAGCGCGCGGTCATCTCTGCCCCGTTGCGCACGTAGCCGAGCGTAACAACGGAGGCGGGTTGGCGGGGTGTGACGTTCCGCACCAGGTCGTCGCCGTCCTTGACGGGTGTGCCATCGATGGACACGATCACGTCGTTCGGTTTGAGCCCGGCCTTGTCGGCTGCCTTGCCGGGGGCAACGCCCGCGACCAGTACGCCCGTGCCGGCGCCGTACATCTTGGCAACCGCGCTGTTGACATCCGGCTGGAACGAGATGCCGATGGAGCCGCGAACCACCTTGTGCTGCGGGCCGATGAGCTGGTTGTACACGTCGGCGACCGTGTTCGACGGCAGCGCGAACCCGATCCCCATGTAGCCGCTCGACTGGCTCAACAGGGCGGTATTGACGCCGATGACCTGGCCGTCCATGTTGAGCAGCGGACCGCCGGAGTTGCCCGGGTTGATGGCTGCATCGGTCTGGATGTAGTGCTTGAACTGGCCGCCCACGTTGCCTTGCACGGTGCGGTTTTTCGCCGAGACAATGCCCGCGGTAACGGTCTGCGAGAGATCGAAGGGCGAACCGATCGCTTCGACCGAGTCGCCGACCTCCGCGGCATCGGAGTTGCCCAGCTTCACGGTGGAAAGCGGATGCGCGACGTCGATTTTGATGACAGCCAGGTCCGTGTCTTTGTCCTGCCCGACCACGGTTGCGCGATGTCCCTGGTCGTTGGCGGGATCGGTGGTCAGCTTCACGTAAATGCGATCGGCGTTCTCAATGACATGTTCGTTGGTCACGATGTAGCCGCTCGGATCAACGACGAAGCCGGAGCCGAGCCCACGCTGTTCCCCCTGGTCCCCGTCGCTTCCATTCGGATCTCCGAAGAAGCGCCGGAAAAAGTCCTGCCCATCGCCATCGGGCGCCTGGTCCCCGTCACCGTCCCCGCCGTTCTGTGCGCCCATGCGACCGTTGCGGCTCAGGCTGCTGTGGGGCAGGATCTCCGTGTTTATATTCACGACTGCCGGGCCCACCGCTTTCGCGATCCTGGTAAATGCGTTCGACACGTGTGCGGTACCGGAGATGGTGAGCGGTGCCGGG
>CAXTSA010000312.1:0-3905 GCA_964246755.1 uncultured Acidobacteriaceae bacterium | reverse complement strand
GGATGGCTTTGGAGAGGGAGGGGGGCAGAGGCTTCGGCATGTCCTGTGGGATGCGCTACGCCTCGGAGACGAATTCGCGTTTCGGCTCCTCGACTTGGGTGGCGATCTCTTCGCCTGCGTGTTCGCTTTCTTCAGTCAATTTTTTCAGAGAAACGTGTTCGAAGCGAGACCAGATGAGGCCGGCGGGGATGACGCTGAGGAAAGTCACAAGCAGCAGCATGGTGGCGGCGCGGAGGGAGGGCTCGGGGGCGGCGCCGAAGAGAGACTGGATGGCTTTGGCGACGATGCCGATCTGGGTAAACCAGCCGATGACGGGGAGCTGGACGAGCGAGGCGGCCTGGCTTGCGACCATGAGCACGAGGCAGCGGGCGAGGGACATGGTGCGCAGGGGTTCGGAGTCGGTGAAGGCGCGGACTGTTTCGAGGTAGGCGTAGACGATCATCATCCACATGACGAGCGAGAGCGCGGTGGCCTGGGCAAAGGCGCGGAGCGAATCGATGGCGTTGAGTCCATCGCGGAAGCCGAGGATTTTCTCGCGGGCATTCTCGCCGAGCTTGGGGGAAAGAGCGCCGAAGCTTTTGCCGAAGAAGTCGGCGACCTTGTGGCCTGCCTTGCGTACGAAGAAGGCGAACAGGCCCAGGGCCAGGGCGGCGAGGAGAGCCAGCACGGCGAGTTTATTGACGACCTCTGGATGGGGAACGGATTTGCGGTCGGGAGAGAAGAGCAGGATGGCGGCGAAGATGAGGCCGTTGGAGCCGAAGTCGAAGATGCGTTCGACAGCGTAGACGGCGACCTGGGAAGGAAGCGGGATATTGGCGCGTTTTGAGACCAGGTAGGGGCGAACCAGGTCGGCCAGACGGCCGAAGAGCGCGACCGCGGTGAAGCCGATGACCTGGGTACCGATGAGGGAGGCGGCGGAGACGTGTTTTGTGGGACGGAGAAACAGGGCCCAGCGGACGGCGCGGACACAGTAGGCGAGATAGATGAGCAGAACGCCGACGCCGAACAGGGCCCAATTGGCATGCTGGAGCTGCGTGAGGAAGGTTCGCCAGTCGAAGTGGATGCGGCCCCTCAGCAGCCAGACCGCGATGGCGAGCACGATGAGCACGCCGATCCACAGTGCCGTGCGGTTTGATCCGGTGCGGGTTTTCTTCAACGCGGGACTCCTTCTTGCTTCACTTGCTTCACTTGCTGCTTCAGCGCGGGTGGAGATGCTTCAGGGTTGGGCGTGCGGAAACGTGTGTGCCGGGATGCCGATGGCAAGGGCCGCAGATTCGCGTGCGGCGTAGCGGCTGTTGAACTCGTGGATGATGCGGGCGACGTAGGCGCGGGTTTCGCGGTAGGGCGGGATGCCGTGCCAGCGGTCGACCGCGCCTGGGCCGGCGTTGTAGGCGGCGAGGGCGAAGGCGACGTTGTTGTGGTAGCGGGTGAGCAGGGCATCGAGGTAGGCCGCGCCTCCGCCCACGTTGTCAGCGGGCACAAAGGCATCGTGGACGCCGAGTGTTGCGGCGGTCGCGGGCATCAACTGCATGAGGCCTTGAGCGCCTGCGTGACTGCGGGCATGGATGCGGCTGTTGCTTTCGGCGTGGACGACGCTCGCGAGCAGGTCGACGTCCAGGTCGTGGGTTTTGCCGGCGCCTTGCAGCACTTCGTGCAGCTCGGCGGGCGAGAGCACTTCGTGCGCTTCGGCCGGCTTCGCCGCGATTGGCGCCGGTGCCGTCGAGATCTCGGGAAGCAGTTCGTCCGAGAGGATTGCGTCCGTGTCCACCTCGACATAGTTGGTCGACGCGGGGTCGAGATAGAGGCGGGTTTTCGTGCCGTCGGATACTCGGTGATCGCAGTCCAGGTCAAAACCGGTGCGCAGGGTGACGTGGTCGGCGGCCAGCGCGTAGGCTGCGAGCAGCAGGGGGGCGAGTGCCGGGAGCGCGCGGAGGGCCCGGCGCCACGAAAGGGGAAGACGGACGGGCATTCCCGTCAATCTATCACGCCGTTCGTGTGTAGCTCGGTCGGTTCGCTTTCTCGCCATGGCTCGTTTCCTGTCGCGTGTGATTCAGTGGGTAGAGCTGTTGGAGTGCAAAAGAAGCAGGTCCTTTGGCGCGACCGCGACCGCTTTGCACAGGAAGGCGCCTTTGTAGTGGGACTGCGAAAGAGCAGGTGCTGATGACACCTTTATCTACTCAGGCTTCTCCTCCGACGACTGCGGTTCCGCGTGCTTCGAGGGCTTGTTCCAGTGCCAGAACGGCGCCGTCTTCGTCGTTTGTGGAGCGGCTAATCTGCCAGCCGGACCGCGCGGCTTCGTCGCGCAGAGCCGCGCTTGCGTTGCGCATCAGCACAGGCTGGCCGGCCCAGCGCAGCATTTCGAGGTCGTTCCAGTTGTCGCCGACGGCCATGACCTCGGCGCGGGGGATGCCTCGCCGTTCGGCGAGCCTGGCCAGGGCGACGCCCTTGTTGCAGCCGAGCGGGAGGATGTCGAGGATGCTCAGGTCGCGCTGGGCGTATTCGGTCCGGTGCATTTCAATCTGCGCGGCGAAGGGGGTGCGGAGAAGGTGCTGTTCGGCCGCGTTCATCTGGTCGACGGTGCCGCAGATCATGCCCTGGATGGGCGGTTCGCCACGGTCGAAAACGCGTTCGAGCGGATCGACCTGCTCAATGTAGGGCAGGTTGGCATCGACCCAGAGGGCGATGCGGTCGTGGAGGCGATCGAGCGACTCGAGCACCAGCTCGCCGGGGCCGTCCTTGTCGAAGGTGAACACCATGGTGCCCCCGAACGGGCGCAGTTCGGCGCACAGGGCTCGCGCCGTCGAGAGCTCGAGGTAGAAGCGGTCCATGAGATTGCCGGCGAAATCGCGGGTGGAGGCGCCGTTAGAGGAGATGAGCACGGTTTCCGGCGACAGGCCGATGGGCTCGAGCAGGGGCATGGCATAGGCGGCGCGGCGCCCGGTGGCGATGACGACCTCGATGCCGGCCGCCACGGCTTCCCGCAGGGTCGCCACCGTGCGTGCGCTCATGCACGTGCCTTCCGACGGCATCAGGGTTCCGTCGATATCGAATGCGATCAGAGCAATGGGAGCAGGACTCATTGCGCTCAGTGTACCGGTCACCGGGAACAAATGCGCCACAAAGAGAAGAAATAGCGAAACCGAAGTAATCTGAACGAACGGGGCAGACCTGCCGATTTATCCTGAAGCCATGCCACGCATTGCCTCACTCCAGTGCTCCCGTTGCCGGCGCCACACCTCGGCTGAGACACCCCAGACCGTTTGCCCCTATTGTGCAGGGGTGTTGTATGTGCGCGATGACATGGAAGAGCTGCGCCGGACGGCTCGCAAGCCTTCGTATTCAGCAAAAACGAACCGCGAGCGCCAGCTGGACGATAGTATGTGGCGCTATCGCGCTGTGCTGCCTTCGGTCGAGCCGGTCACCCTCGGCGAGGGCTGGACGCCGCTGCTTGAGAGCCGGCGCTACGGAACGGCGGTGGGCGGTGGGCTGTGGATCAAAGAGGAAGCGACCAACCCTACCGGAACGTTCAAAGCGCGGGGGCTCTCGATGGGGGTGACGATGGCCCGGCACTACGGCCTGACGAAGCTGGCTGTGCCTTCGGCCGGCAACGCCGCGGGCGCGCTGGCGGCTTACGCCGCAGCTGCGGGCATCGAGGCGCATATCTTTATGCCGCGCGATGTGCCGTTTGCGAACTACCTGGAGTGCGTGGCCTATGGAGCGCATACCACGCTGGTGGACGGGCTGATCTCGGACTGCGCGCGGATTGTGAACGAGCGCAAGGAGGCGGAGGGCTGGTTCGATATTTCGACCGTGAAGGAGCCATACCGCGTAGAAGGCAAGAAGACGATGGGCTACGAGCTGGTGGAGCAGCTGGGGTGGGAGTACCCGGACGCGGTGTTTTACCC
>CAXTSA010000311.1:0-3921 GCA_964246755.1 uncultured Acidobacteriaceae bacterium | reverse complement strand
ATGCATGCGCGCGCAGTAGGGGCACTCCAAATCGTCGAAGTTCACGATCTCGACTTTGGCGTCCTTGTTGCCGCGCACGGGGCGCCCCTCGGTTGGGATCGCCGTACCGGGCACGCTGGTCAGGTCGTACTTGGCAAGACGGGCGAGGGTGCCGCCGTCCTTGGAAAGGAGGAAGTCCAGGGGCTGCTTGTGGCTCGGATCGGCGGACGGGTAAAACTCGATGCGCACGGTATCAAAGCCCGGCACATCGCTGGGCGTCCGGGGGCCCGCGGCGACCTCCCAGTCGGGCGGTACGCTCAACTGCGAGCGAACGGTCAACGCGATCCGGCGCTCCTGTTGCTGCGTCAAAGCGGCGCCGGCCGGGCTTTGCGCTTGGCAGCCGGCGACGGGGAGGGAGCAGACAGCCGCGAGCAGGAGGCAGGCAGGAGTGAAGCGAAAACTAGGCAAAGAGAGACCGAAACCTTTCCGGAGCGACTGCTTCCATTATCGCACCGGGCCGATCTATCCCTCTTGGCTGCTTAAATATCAGGATTGAAGACGACTGGAGTTCCCACGGGGAAGTCACGTGTGTTGTATGTAACGAGCGCACGTCCATCAACTAACGCGGACGCGTAGATGATCGCATCCATGTGCATTTTCGCGGTGCATGTTTCGCGGCTGGCGGCGAAATAGTTCTCGTTGATGTAAGAACAAAGGCCTGCGTTTTCGCAGCAGGCCTCTTCTCGGCGGCGTTTAGGCGGCGACGGCCGGCCGGCTCACCGCGTCCAGCTTTTCGATTGCCGAGGTTGGCAGCTTAAGCTGGACCGCGGCGATCAGGTCTTCGAGCTGCTCCAGGCTGGTGGCGCTGGCGATCGGCGCGGTGATGCTGGGCTGCGCCATCAGCCAGGCGAGCGCGACTTGCGTGGGGTTGCCGCCGACCTCCCGCGCGACCTCATCCAGAGTTTTGACGACCGCAAAGCCGTGCTCGTTGGCATATTTGCCCACGTATTTACCGCGCGCCTTCCCTTCCACGTCGGCCGGGGAGCGATACTTGCCGGTCAGGAAACCGCCAGCCAGCGAGAAGTACGGGATGCAGCCGATACCGAACTCCTGCACCACCGGCTCGAGATTGTTCTCATAGTCGCCGCGTTCCATCAGGCTGTACTCGGGCTGCAGGCATTCGTAGCGGGGCAGGCCTTCGGTTGTGGCCATTTCGAGCGCGGCACGGAAACGATCGGCTTTGTAGTTCGAGGCGCCGATTGCGCGGACTTTTCCGGAGCCGATGACTTCGGCGAAACCGCCGAGCGTCTCGGCCAGCGGCGTGTCCGGGTCGTCTTTGTGGGACTGGTAAAGGTCGATGCGGTCGGTCTGCAAGCGCTTGAGCGAGGCATTGACGGCCTGGCGGATGTACTCCGGCCGCAGGCCCTGCTTTGCCACTCCGTTAGACTCGCCCATGTTCATGCCGAGTTTGGTCGCGAGCACCACCTTGTCGCGCTTGCCGCTTTGGGCGAACCATTTGCCGAGGATCGTTTCCGACTCGCCGCCGACATGGCCCTCGATCCAGCGCGAGTACACATCGGCCGTGTCGATGAAGTTGCCGCCGGCATCCACAAAGCGGTCCAGGATGCGGAACGAAGTTGCCTCGTCCGCGGTCCATCCGAATACGTTGCCGCCCAGCATCAGCGGTGTTACCTGCAGGCCGGATTGGCCGAGTGCGCGCATCTCCATGAGTCTCTCTCCACACCGAGTTGGATGAGGCGAGCAGCCTAGAAGACACGCTCGACCGAGCGCAGCGACCCGGCGGAGCCTACGCCGGCCAGCGTGAACGAGAACAGGTACTGTGTATCGTCGCGGATGGTTCCGAGCGAATACCGCCGCATTTCAAACGCCAGTCCGCAGCAGTCGCGATTGTAGCCGGCCTGCGCGCCCAGGTACTGTCTCTGGTTCAGCGTGAAGTCGTAGCCTACGTTCGCGCCGGCGGAGAGGCCGTGCTTGGTAGGGGAGCCATAGATCGCGGCGACACGAAGCTGGTTGAAGTTGACCAGGGTGCTGGTCGAGTTCGGGTTGGGCGCAGCCGGCAGGGAAGCGACCTGGGGGGTGAGGTTGAACAGCCGCGCGTCGCCGATCGAAAAGAAGTAGCTGTCTTTCCGGTACGAGGCGAACAGGTTGCTGGACTGCAGACGGCCGTTGCGGGTGTCGTAATCGAGATCCCATTCCAGGTCGGTCGCGCTGGTGGTGCGCAGCCGCAGACGCGAAACCACCGGCGAGCTGCTCCGGGCCCCGATCAGGAAGGCGACGCCGGTCAGGTCGAGCGTGCTCGAAAACACATTGCGCTGCCCGGGTATCACGGCTCCGCCGAATGTGGGATTGAAGTAGTGGCGCTGGGCGACGGTCCAGGTGAGCCAGTCGACCGTGCCCCCTCCACAAAGATGATTAGGCCCGAGCGCCGAGTCGCCCGTGCAGGGGCGCCCGTGCAGGTGGCGCAGGAAGAGCCGCTGCGTCAGCCCGTATTCCAGCTCGTTGGTGTCGGTCAGGATGTCGGTCACGTCGAAGCGAAGGGTGTTCGCGAACCCGTTCACACCGGTTACGTAGCGGTACTGGAGCTCGGGCTCGATGGTGTGGCGCAGCTCGCTGCCGGCTCCGAGCAGGCGCTGGGCGAGGGACGCCGTGAAGTCGCGCTCGAGCGTGGGCGGATGCAGCGCCACCTCGCCCGTAAACGCGGCGCGGTTCAGGCTCGCGCCGGACTCCATCGGTACGCTGCCCGGGGGGCCGGGGAGCTGGCTTTTCCCGTAGAACGTGTCGCGCACGCCGGCCTCGCCGCGCAGCGTCCAGCCGCCTGCGCTCAGCGGAACCGCGATGTGGGGATAGATGTCGAGCCGAGGCAGTAGCCGGCTGGTCTGGAAGCCCGGCTCGGAGCGCGACAGGGCTACGGCCGACGCCTCGCCCCCCCACAGGACCGGCGTCCGTCCCAGCGGCTGGTCCAGCGCGTCCAGGTGCAGTTCCGGTACATGCAGCACCCGGATCTCATCGCCGGGGTTTTCGCTGCGAAAGTCCTGGTAGCGCTCAAACCGCCCGCTCGCGGCCAGCCCGTTCTCTTCGCGGGTGATGTAGGCCGAGGATTTTACCTCGGAGTTGATGGCGGCGGAGTAATTCTCCTCGAAAGCCTGCCGGTACACGTAGGAGGAGAGGTACTCGGCGTTGGCTGCGATCCGGGTGTGCTCGTCCAGGTCGCGCCGGCCGTTGATGAAGATGTCCTGGCCGCCCTGGTTCAGGGTGCCCGGCAGCCGATCGAACAGGGCGCGGAAGCGGAGCGAGGCGAAGTTGTCGCCGGCGCCGCGGTAACGCAGCTGCCCGAACGGCGCGAAGCCGCGGCGGGAGAAATACTCGGCCCCCACGGTGGCATCGGCGCTGCGGCCCAGCACCAGGTACACCGACTCGCCGGAGATAAAGCCCTTCTGCGTGTCGTTACCGAAGATCGGCAGCAGCACACCGCTTTGCCGGTGCTGCTGCTCGACCGGGTGCGAGACATACGGCAGGAAGAAGAGCGGCACATGAAAGAGCGTGAAGGTCGTATTGCGCGCGTGGGCGAAGTCGCCATCGACCAGGATGCTGCGGGCCAGCAGCTTCCAGTCGGGGTCTGGCAGGCGGCAGCTGGTGAGTGTGCCTTCGAGGACCTGGTAGCGCCCGGGTCCCAGCTCGATCAGCTCGCGCCCGGTGACCGTAAAGGGATTGGGCGCGGTGAAGACAAACCGGTCGTGCGTGACCGAGCGCACGCCCAGCGTCCCTTTCGCATCGTAAAAGTGCGCCGTGTTCTTGTCGAGGTCGATCTCGCCGTGGTCAGCCACCAGGTGCTCATCCGACGGGCCGCCGTCGACCGTGACATGCCCCCGCGTCTCGACCGTGGAGTTCGCGAGGTTGTATACCGCGTGGTCGGCCCGTACG
>CAXTSA010000310.1:0-3926 GCA_964246755.1 uncultured Acidobacteriaceae bacterium | reverse complement strand
ACCAGCGGGGAGGACGTGGACCATGCCGCGGCTGGGCTTGCCGCGGCGCCGGTCGCAGTGGGAGCGCGCTAAAGCATTTCTCCTTTCGGGGTGTCGGTCCGGAGGTGTGGCATGTGGCTTTTCTCGACGGAAAAGCCGCGCGGAGCTCCGTCGGACGGTCTACGTGTGAAGGAGAAACGCGTTAGCTACGAGCAACTGCACTGGGGCATCGGCCTGGTGCGAAAGGATGGACAATGAGCACCCTGGCTCCTGAACTCGAAACGCAGCGCGGCGCCGAAGAGAAGTTTGTCGGCACTCCGCGCAAGGTCACCCCGCACCAGACGCAGAACGAGGCTTTGAGCTTCGAGAAATCCGCCCCTGGCAAGCGCGCTTACAAGCTCGCTCCGCTGGACGTGCCGCAGGTGGACGCGCGCGCACTGCTGGGCGATGCCGCCCGTGGGGAAGCCGCGCACCTGCCGGAGCTCAGCGAGATCGAGATCATCCGCCACTTCACGCGCATGTCGACCTGGAACTACGCGATCGACCTCGGCATGTATCCGCTGGGCTCCTGCACGATGAAGTACAACCCGCGCGTGAATGAATATGTTTCACGCATCGAGGGCATTGCCGAGGCGCACCCCTACCAGCCGGAGTCGCTCTCGCAGGGGTCTTTGTCGATTCTGAAGGAACTGGAGCACTGCCTGCTCGAGATCACCGGCATGGACGCGATCACGCTTCAGCCGGCGGCAGGCGCGCATGGCGAGTTCACGGGGATCCTGCTGGTGCGCGCCTATCACCAGTCGCGCGGCAATGCCCGCAGAACCGTCATCATCCCTGACTCGGCGCACGGGACCAACCCAGCGACTGCGGCCGTCTGCGGGTACGAGGTCGTCAACCTGAAGTCGAATGCCGATGGCGGCGTCGATCTTGAAGCGCTGCGCGCTCTGGTGGACGAGAATACGGCCGCGATGATGCTGACCAATCCGTCGACGATTGGGGTGTTTGAGAACGAGATCGCGGCAGTGGCGGAGATCCTGCACGCGAAGGGAGCGCTGCTCTACATGGACGGCGCGAACATGAACGCGCTGGTGGGCAAGACGCGCCCCGGCGACTTCGGCGTGGACGTGATGCACCTGAACCTGCACAAGACCTTCTCGACCCCGCATGGCGGCGGCGGTCCCGGTTCGGGCCCGGTCGCGTGCAAGGCGATCCTGGAACCCTTTCTGCCGACGCCGGTGGTCCGCACCGATGCGCGCGGCGTGCACTCGCTCGATTATGACCGCCCCCGCTCGGTCGGCCGCGTCCGCATGTTCTACGGCAACTTCGGCATGTTCGTCCGGGCGCTGGCTTACATTTTGGCTAACGGGCCGGACGGACTGCGCCAGACCACCGAGGACGCCGTGCTGAACGCGAACTACATCCGCGCCAAGCTCCAGGATCTGTATGAGCTGCCCTACACCACCCCCTCGATGCACGAGGTTGTGTTCTCGGACCGGCGCCAGGCGAAGAACGGCATCAAGACCGGCGATATTGCAAAACGGCTGATCGATTACGGATTCCACCCGTACACGACGAGCTTTCCGCTCATCGTGCCCGGCGCGCTGATGATTGAACCGACGGAAAGCGAGTCGCGCGAGGAGCTCGACCTGTTTATCGACGCGATGCGCCAGATTGCGCGCGAGGCGGAGGAGAACCCATCCGTGATCCTGGCCGCGCCCCACTCGACGCGCGTCTCGCGTCTGGATGAAACCGGCGCGGCGCGTAAGCCGATCCTGCGCTGGAAGGCTCCGGCCGTCGCGGCTGGTGCTAGCACGGCGCTGACGCCGGATAACTCTCCCGCGAAGGAGTGGTAGGGTGGCCCGCAGCATCTTTGAGGAACGCCGCGACGAGCTTGAGAAGCACCGGTTCATGCTTGGTGAGGAACGCGGCCGTCTCGCCGTCTCGCTCGACGTACTGACCGACGCACTGATCCTCATCGGCCAGCATGGCGTGTACTGCGTCTCAAACCGCAATCCTTCCAAGCCCGCGCTCGATCTCCAGGCGGTCCTCGCCGGGATCGAGGGGGCAAAGGAGCTGATTCAGTCCGCAATGGCTATTCTCGAGGAGAAGAGCCGCGGCGAGTGAGTCCCGGTAGTTTTGCGTGTCGGTCGAGCGAAACCCCTCCAAGGCTATGCTCCGCAGAGCTATGCTCCTGTAGTATGCTGAGGCTGCGACGCGCCCGTAGCTCAGCTGGATAGAGCGTCCGCCTCCGAAGCGGAAGGTCGCAAGTTCGAATCTTGCCGGGCGCACCACAAGCTTCTTCCACACTGCATCAGTAACTTCCCGGCCACGAAAGTAACGCCAGCGTGAAAACAACGTTGGAAAGCCAGGGGAGCGGCAGGGTAGGATAGTCTTCGCTTCCGGTGTGCGATACGAGCGGTGGAACCTGGAACACAGTCTTAGAACAGAACACATTGTGCCGATCTGGGCCATTTTCAGGTGCGTCGCGAGCCTGTCGTTGACAATGGACGCTGTGTGGCTTGAAGTGTGTATTTTGGGGTGAATTGGCGGTACGGTTTGGTAAAGGCATGTCCTTGAAACGGAAGCTAAGCGCAGCCAGGCAGTGGCTCACCTGGCAGCTCATCATCTTTACGTGTTGGCTGATCGCGGTGCTGCTGCCAGCCAGCCGCTGGTACAGTGTTTCGCTCGGGATCAGCAGATTTCTGGGGCGGACCGCCGGGTGGCTCGCTCCGACGACGAACACCGCGTCGCAAAACTCGCTCGTTCCAAGACTTTTGCACCGCTTTCTCGACATTCTGGCAACACACGACCCTTACTTCACCATTCCGCTTGTAATCGAAGGCGAGGAGATCCTGCGCGACTACGCCGCGCAGCCAGGCGGCTTCGTCTGCTGCTCCGCGCATATTCCGTTTGTGAAAATGTTGCTGCCCGTGGTGCGGAGGGTTGTGGGGGACAGGCGCGAATGCCGTATCGTGGCCCGGGAGCCGGTGGGCGACAACGAAGTGGCGGCCTGGAACGACGGGAACTGGAAGGCCATTCGAACCGACCATGCTGTCTTGCTGCACACCCGCTCGCTGCTGCGCAACAACGGCTGTCTGCTGCTGGCGGTTGACAAGGAACAGGGTGAGTTTATCTCGTCCAACATCTTTCGCTTCGTGGGCAAGATGCACTCGCGGGTTCTGATGTCCTTCACCCAGTTGCAGCCGGACGGCCGCATCCTGCTGCGGATTATGCTGCCCCCGGGCCCGCAGTGCAAGAATGAGGACGAGATTCGCGCCAACCTAGACTTCGTGGCGGAGAATGTCCGGCGTATCCTCCAAGGGGACAGCATCGAAGCGGCCGCCCGGCTGCGTCCGCCTTTGGTCGCATCGCACGAGGGGCAGCGCAGCCGCGAGATCCACCGCATCCAGCTCTACTCCAAGATGCAGTTGGAGGCCCGGATCAAACGCTTACAGGCACTGCTTACTACACAAAACGGAGGGCTCTCGCAGCGAGAGCTACTCGAGGAACGCCTGGCACTGATGCGGACCGAGCTGGAGACCAGGGCCGGCGTGTAAGCGAGCTCTGAGGCTCCCAGCCTGGAATGCCGTTAGATGTGGCAACTCACTGCCCCACGCTTTTCCAGGTATTTCTGGTGGTAGTCTTCAGCCTTCCAAAAGGTCGAGGCCGGGACGATTTGCGTCACGATTGGTTTTGCAAAGCGGCGAGCCGCTGTGAGTCGCTCGACGGTCTGCTTCGCCTCCGCTTCCTGTTCCGGCGAGTGGAAGAAGACGGCGCTGCGGTACTGGTTGCCCCAGTCCGGTCCCTGGCGGTTCAACTGCGTCGGGTCATGCAGGGAAAAAAACTGGTCGAGCAGGGTTGCGTAGCTCACTCTCGAGGGGTCAAACGTAAGCTCGACGACCTCGGCATGTCCTGTCCGGTCGGTGCAAACGTCCTTGTACGTGGGG
>CAXTSA010000309.1:0-3929 GCA_964246755.1 uncultured Acidobacteriaceae bacterium | reverse complement strand
TGGTTATCTCGGGCTCGACGCGCATGAAAGCCGCGACCGCGCAGAAGATGATCACCAACATGATCACGACCGGCGCGATGACCCGGCGGGGCTACGTGTACGAGAACCTGATGGTGCACGTACACATGCAGAACTCGAAGCTGGTGGAGCGTGGGATCTCTATCCTCAAGCGGGCCTGCTCGGTAAGCCGCGAGGAAGCGGTGAGTGTGATCAAAAGCGCGGGCCGCAGTGTGCCGATCGCGCTCGTGATGCTGAAGGCCGCGGTCGATAAGCAGGAGGCGGTGCGCAGGTTGGCCAAGGCGGACGGCAATGTGCGCCGGGCGATTGAAGACGCGACGATGGAGCTGTAAGAACCGAATGGAATGAAGACGCGAGCCGGGCGAAGGCTCGCGTTTTTTTTGCTGGGGTGCGGGCGCGGATGCGTATGCTGGTTCCATTGCAACTGCTCAGTACGCTGGGGATGTTTGGGGTGATCTGGTTCGTGCAGGTCGTGCATTACCCTTTGTTTTTAGCGGTAGGCGCCGAGCAGTTTCCGGCCTATGAGGCAGCGCATGCCAGCCGAACGATCTATGTGGTTGCGCCGCTGATGCTGCTGGAACTGGTGACGGCCGGCCTGCTGCTGCTGCCCAGGCTGCGGCCCACCGGGGTCGGCGCGCATGCGGCGTGGTTTGGCGCGGCGCTTGTAGCGGTGGTCTGGCTTTCGACCGGGCTGGTGCAGGTTCCGCTGCACAACCGTTTGCATGAGGCGTATTCGGTCAAGACGATCGGCAGGCTGGTGGCGACCAACTGGGTCCGCACCGCGGCCTGGACAGCGCGCGCGGCGCTGGTGCTTCGGTGGGCCTACGTTGTGAATATCTCGTGACGAAGCACGGGGTGCGGTTCGGCTGACGTGAGCCAAAATCCACGACAGAACGCGGTGAACTATGAAAAGCAAACGGCTTGGTTTTACCGGGGCGGCGGCCCTTGCGATTTTGCTGACCGGCACGGTTCTCCATGCGCGGCAACAGCTGGCGCCCCCTCAATCCGGCGCGCCAGCCGCTTCCGCTCCGCCGCATGTGTTCCGCGTCGTCGCCTCGCCGTCGCTGCCTGGGCCGGTCAGTGGGCGCCTGCTCGTCTTTATGAAACAAGGCAGAGGGGACAAGCGCGTCGACTCGGAGGAGTTCCGCCCGGAGGCCACCTGGATCGCAGCGCAGGAGGTCCATGACCTATTGCCGGGCAGCTCGGTTGAGGTGGACGCCGATACGGTGGCCTACCCGAAACCGTTCCGCGATGCGCCGGCCGGGACGTGGGAGGTGCAGGCGGTGCTCGACGTAGACCACTCCTACAATTACGGCGGGCGCAGCGCAAGCGACTGGGAAAGCAGTGTAGGCTCAATCGGTGGCACGGCCGAGCCGACACTCACACTTGACCATCATCCGGAGCCGGATCAGCGAGCGGCGGCAGCGACTGCGCTGACGGGAAAACCCGGGGTGGCCGAGCGTGTCGACTTCGAGAGTTCCCTGCTGAGCCGGTTCTGGGGCAACCCAACCTCAATTCACGCCTGGGTGATCCTTCCGCCTGGCTACAACGCCCAGGCCACGACGCGCTATCCGACGGTTTACTGGACCCATGGCTTCGGCGGCAATCTTCCCTACTCGCTGCAGACGGGCATGATTCTGCGTGCACGGATGGAGCGGAAGAAGATGCCGCCGATGATCTGGGTAATGCTTGACGAGTCGGTTCCGCAGGGCACACATGAGTTCGCCGACTCCGTGAACAACGGACCATGGGGGGCGGCGCTTACGACCGAGTTCATCCCGGCGCTCGAGCGCAAGTACCGGATGGACGGGAAGCCGAGCGGGCGGCTGCTGAATGGGCACTCCAGCGGCGGTTGGGCGACGCTGCAGCTCGAGATCAATTATCCGCAGGTGTTCGGCGGCACCTGGTCGACCTCGCCCGACCCGAGCGACTTCCATGACTTCACCGGTTCGGACCTGTACGCGATGAATGCGAATGTGTATCGCAAACCGGATGGCACGGAGACGCCGATCATGCGGGCGGACGGAAAGGTCGTCGCTACCTTTGAACAGTTCGCCCGGATGGAAGCGGTGCTGGGCCCGTATGGCGGGCAGGTTTCGTCCTTCGAGTGGGTTTTCTCGCCCAAGGGCGCGGACGGCGCGCCAGAGCCGATGTTCGACCGCGTGACTGGAAACGTATACCCGTCGGTGGTCCAGTATTGGCACGACCATTACGACCTGGCCCATCTGACGGAGGAGCACTGGGCCGAGCGCGGACCGCTACTGAAAGGGCGCATTCACCTTTTTGTGGGGACGGCGGATACGTTTTACCTGGACGGCTCGGCGCACCTGCTCGATGCGCGGCTCGCGAAGCTGGGGGCGGGGGCGCAGTTCACGTATATCCCGGGCCGGACGCACTTCGACCTGTACAAAGTGGGAGAAGATAGCTCAGGGCTGTTCGACCGGATCGCGGCGGAGATGTACGCGGTGGCGCGGCCCGGATCTCGCTAACGCCGGATCAGCCGGCCTTTCATTTGGGCCAGGCGGACTGCAGAAACAGGAACTGGTCGCGCAGGTCGTCCTTGTCCGCGTGCGATGGCTCGTTGAGGTACATCACCCTGGAGCCCGAGGCGGGCGCGTAGACCGGCCACTGCGTGGGAGCGGTCCCGGCGAGCACGCCTCCTGACCCAGCGCCTGCAACGGAGCTGTTCGGGTTCCCTGTCTTGGCGAAGTTAGTCCAGTAGGTCATCATCTGTTCGCTCACGGCGCGGTCTTCCGGACGCCACGCGATGCCCTGGCGCGAGTCGAGATTGCCGAAGACATACTCGATGTCGTCGGAGTGGAAAACCCCGTAGCGGCCGGGTCGTGCCGGGTCGGGCGGCGGCACGAGATCGAAGCGGTAGCGGTAGGCGGGCGACTTGCCCGTGGCGGTTTGCGCCTCGAGCCACGCCCAGGTGCCGTAGGCGATGAATTTGTCCGTCCCGTACTGCTGCAATCGCGTGAGCGCCTCGGCGTCGGTGGTCGCGGGGAATGCTTGGAGGAACTCGCCGGCGTGCGTGCCGAAGTCCTTCGTGGCCGTGTCCTTCAGCCGCTGGAGATCGCCGGGAGTGGGCGTCGGGGACCCGGGGCCGCCTGGAGCCTTGGCGGAAGGAGAGGAACTTGTTCCCCCGGTGGGCGTGATGTTTGTTGGCCGGCCGTTGCCGCCCTCGTCGTGGTTCCAGCCGGCGATCATCGGCACGTCATTCTGTTTGCCCGCGGCGAAGATAGCAGCGGGCGACTGCGGGAGGAAAGACCCGTCGATGTCCGGGCCGAAGCCGTGGCCGCTGCCCGCGGCGGCGAGTAGTTGCTCCGCCGGCAGGGCGCGCAGGGCCGGGAGCGAGTCGGCATGGAGCTGCGTGCGTGCGAAATCCGCGTCTTTGTCGCCACGGGTGGCGGCGGTCTCGTAGTGCAGCGTGGGGCCGCCGAAGGCGCCGCCGCTCTCACCGATGGCGTGGGCAAACAATCCATGCGCGAGCGGCGAGGCCATCAGCGAGCTCACGGCAAAGGAGCCCGCGCTCTCGCCGAAGATGGTGACGTTGGCCGGATCACCGCCGAACGCGGCGATGTTGGTCTGCACCCATTGGAGCGCCGCGACGGCATCGAGCAGTCCGTAATTCCCTGTGGCATGATTCGCGCTCTCGGCCGCGAGTTCAGGATGCGCGAAGAAGCCGAAAATGCCCAGGCGGTAGTTGAACGTAACGACGATGACGCCCTTGGTGGCCAGGTGCGCGCCGTCCTGCCGCGGCTCCGACGTGCCGCCGGTCGTGAACCCGCCACCGTAAATCCAGAGCATCACGGGTAATTTTTTACCCGGCGCGGCAGGCGTCCAGACGTTCAGCGTGAGGCAGTTTTCACTCGGCCCCGGGTCGCGGAAGAACATGTCGTCATAAAGCG
>CAXTSA010000308.1:3303-3933 GCA_964246755.1 uncultured Acidobacteriaceae bacterium | reverse complement strand
TTCGAGGACGCGATGACGACCGGCGAACCGGATATGTTCCACAGCAAGATGTCGGCATTTGTAAACATCAGCCGGTTGCTGCCGGCGCGCATTGTCGCCGACGTAGCGGAGGCGGCAGGGAAGGGGCTGATTCCGCTGGCGAGTGCCGAGGGCTTTGTGCGGCAGATCCTGGGCTGGCGCGAGTTCATGCGGCACATCCATCGCGTCACCGACGGATACCGCAACACGGCAGCCGCTCCGGAGCCGAAACGGGCTCCGGCGAAAGCCGGGCGCCCGGGTAAGACGAAGCTCCAGGATGCGAGCCAGGACGCGAGCCAGCACGGGTTAGCCCCGGGCGAGGACTCCGGCGCGCAGCCCTCCGCGCTGGGTGCGAACCTGCCGCTGCCTGCCGCGTACTGGGGCGTACCCTCGGGGCTCAACTGCCTGGACACAGTGGTGCGGCAGGTCGTCGAGGAGGGCTGGTCGCACCACATCACGCGGCTCATGGTGCTGGCTAATTTCGCCGTGCTGTGCGGCTACTCGCCGCGCGAGCTGACCGACTGGTTCTGGGTGGGCTACATCGACGCGTATGACTGGGTGGTCGAAACCAATGTCCTTGGCATGTCCACCTACCGCGACGGCGGCATCACT
>CAXTSA010000308.1:0-3293 GCA_964246755.1 uncultured Acidobacteriaceae bacterium | reverse complement strand
CGTCGATGTAGCCCACCCAGAACCAGTCGGTCAGCTCGCGCGGCCTACATCAACCGCATGAGCGACTACTGCGGCAAGTGCCAGTACAATCCGAAGCTTGCGACCGGCGAGGGATCGTGCCCGTTCACCGCGCTGTACTGGAGCTTTCTTGAGAAGCATGAGCCGCTGCTCGGCCGCAATGCCCGTATGAGCATGCCGTACAACACGCTTCGCAAAAAGAGCGCCGAAGAGCGGCAGGCGCTGCGGCAAAGGGCCGAGGCATGCGTGCTCCAGCTGAGCAAAGCCACTTACTAGCAGCAATCCCTCCATGCGCGCGCATCCAACCCGGGGACCGCTGTTCAAAAAAGGAGTTGCGTGGAGAAGGACATCGTCATTGTGGGTGCCGGGCTCGCCGGGCTTCGCTGCGCCGAGCTTCTGCAGCGAGCCGGGTTTGAGACGCTGCTGTTGGAAGCAGCCGACGCTCCCGGTGGGCGCGTCCGCACCGATGTGGTGGACGGCTTTCGCCTGGATCGCGGCTTTCAAATCCTGCTGACGGCCTACCCGGAAACCAGGGCCGTGCTCAGTTATCGTGCGCTCAAGCTGCGCCGGTTTACCCCGGGCGCTCTGGTGTGGCACGGCGGCCGGTTCCACCGCTTTGCCGACCCCTGGCGCGAGCCCGTCAATGCCGCGCGCTTCCTCTTCGATGACGTGATCACTTTCGGCGACAAGTGGCGCGTGGCCCGGCTCCGCGCGCGTGTGAGCCGTGGCACACCGGAAGCGCTCTTCGCCCGGAAAGACCAGTCCACCCACGAGTACCTGCGACAGTTCGGCTTTTCGCCCAGGATGATCGATCGATTCTTCGCTGCTTTCTTTGGCGGTGTCTTCCTTGAGAATGAGCTACAAACCTCGGCTCACTATTTCGAATTCCTGTTCCGCATGTTTGCCGAAGGCGCGGCGGCGGTCCCGTCGGAGGGCATGGAACGCATTCCGCAGCAGATGGCGGCGAAGCTCCAAGCCGGCACGCTCGAGCTCAACACCCGCGTCACCGGCGTGACACGGCGGCAGCAGCGCTTCGCGGTAACTACCGCAGGCGGAGGCACGATCGAAGCCAAGCAGCTCGTCTTCGCGGTAGCCGAGCACGCGTTGCGGCCTCTGCTCGCCGAACTGCTGCCGCACACCCGCGCCCAGGCCCGCGAGCAGCGCGCCTGGAACTCGACGACTACGCTGTACTACGCGGCGCCCCAGTCGCCGGTCCAGGGCTCCATTCTGGCGCTTAACGGAGAGGGTCCCGACGGCGGCCCGATCAATAATCTGGCCGTGATGAGCCAGGTTTCCAGGCGCTATGCGCCCAAGGGGCAGGAGTTGATCGCGGTCAGCGTGGTGGGTGTTGCGCCGAACAACGACCAGGCGATGGAATCGCTCGAGGGCAAGGTGCGCGAGCACGCCGAGCGCTGGTTCTCGGCCGACGTGGTAAAAGAGTGGCGCCTGGTGGGCGCTTATCCCCTCGAGTACGCGCTGCCGCTGGCCCGCTCGACCCAGTGGGAGGCGAGCGCGACCCGCGTCACCGACAATGTCTACATCTGTTCCGACGCGCAGGAAACGCCTTCATTGCAGGGCGCTCTCGCCTCCGGGCGAAGGGCCGCCGAGGCGATCCTTGCCCAGCGCGGCGCTCTTGGCGGTTAGTCGCGGCTTCGGGAACTCTTTGACGCCGGGGCGCCCCCTTTGATACAACAGTGTTGTCGGGCGCGCCTCCAGGCCTTCCTCAGCGTCCTTCCACAACACTCCTCAGTAGCTCAATGGCAGAGCATTCGGCTGTTAACCGAAGGGTTGTAGGTTCGAGTCCTACCTGAGGAGCCAATCTTTTCAATAACTTAGAGAAGTCAAGAGTCGGTGAAGATCACGAAAATGGGTCCACCGTACCCCTTTTTGTACCCACACTCTTTCAAGACAGGCGCTATACCCATAGCAGCCGAGCTCAGTTGTCGCTCCCGCCGATAGCCGTTTCGAACCCCAATCTTCCGAACGCTTTCAGTTGTCGATGCGCCCTGGCGCCTTGACCGGATTCTCCTCCTGCTCCAATCTCCACTGAAACATCGTAGAGGGGCGTTCGGAAGTTTCAAGCGATACGCGCTTACGCATCTTGTCACGGGACAGCACCTCACCGATGAGCAAAGGAAGAAGACCCCGCAGGTTGTACATTTCACCTTCAGTGTGATTACGGGAAGCCTTTACGGTGCTATGGCTGAGATTGCACCTCCTTTCAGGGCAGGAATGGGCTCCGCGTTCGGCGGCGCTCTGTTTGCCGTTGTCGGATTTCCGGCTTTGGTGATGGGACTGCGTGATGATGACCTCAAGCCAGGCGAACTAGGCTCGTCTCTAGCAGCCCACGTCGTCTATGGAGGGACGACGGAGCTAGGCCGACGTCTTACGCGGGCGTGTCTGTAGCTATCCGTGGAATGCGATTGGCACGACGAAAACTGCTAAATGCGGCTTTGCTTCGGCATCAAAGCAAGCAGCGTCGGCGTATTTCGCCTTGTGCGTCGGCCTGTAGAAGGAGAGCCTTGTGGGGTGTGGTTCAGAATGGCGGGTAACGACACCGGCGTCGCCGGCAATCCATCTGCGTCTCTGGGCTGCATCGAGAGCCTCTTCACGGGTCATCACTCGATGCGCATCTTCAAGCGCATTGAGTGGAAGGGCTGATTTGGCGAAAACAAACCTATTTCCTTTTATCGATGGCGAGCAATGATGAAGCCACAGATGAGAGCGTTTTCCTGGCTTGCTTTTGTCCTCATCCTTGTAGCCCATTCTTGTGCGTCAGGCCAGCAGGGCACCGCGTTCAAAGAAGGCGCGACGGACATCATTACCGGTCGCGATGATTCAGGCAGCGATCGGAGACCCTTTATCGGACCTGTGTACCCAGAGGAGTTGCCGCCCTTGTTCACAGACAGCAATGCCTGGGCGCATTGGCTCAGCGAGCATCGTGTGCAGGTGTATGGTTGGCTCGACGGAGGTGTGACCACGGCCGGTCACGCCAGCGGCTTCTTGAGCTCGGCACCCATCTCCAACCGGTTCAGCAATCAGGCGGTGTTGAACAGCGCGTGGCTGACCGTGGAACGCAAGACAACCAAAGAGCTGTCCTGGGGATTTCGCGGCGACTTCTATGTAGGCTCCGACGCTGCTCTGCTGCGACCTCTGAATAACTTTGGGCCAGGCGGCCTGCGCTGGGGAACGGATTTCCGCCAAGCATATGTTGCACTGCATACCCCTGGCGTTTTCAAAGGTGGAATCGACTGGAATGCCGGTCGCATCAATGT
>CAXTSA010000307.1:0-3981 GCA_964246755.1 uncultured Acidobacteriaceae bacterium | reverse complement strand
ACTTATGCGTCTAACAGGAATTGGTTCTCTGCATTCATTTCACCGGCTTTGCGAAACCTTGTGTTTACCGCATGCATAAGAACAGACATATCCGGGTGAATGACCAAGCTATGCAGGAAATATTTCGCTGAAAAGAGTTGCGGCGGTGAGGTGAGCGTGAAGGGTTTTGATCGTGAGGCATGCGGCTCGGTTACCTGCCTGCGCGGCTTCGATACCAGCAGAGCATCGCGCATCAGGTAAGCTCCGACGTCACCGGGAAGCGAGTCCGCTATCTGCCGATCACGCTTACAAGCTGCTTTATGCATCAACCTACAAAGTGAGAAAGCCATGCCCCTGAAGATTATCTGTCTCGAAGAGCACACGACCAATCCGAACCTTGCCGAGGCCACGCAACCTGCGCTTATGCGCCAGGCCCCCTACATGCACGATCTTGGCAGCCGCTACCAGGACGAACCCGATGCGCTGTCGGATGAGAGACCGCGCATACAATCGCCTGGCCGGACGGCCGAACTGATTGGGGCGCCTATTGAGGACAGACTTGCTGCCATGGATACGAACCAGATCGACATGCAGGTGCTGTCCTATTCGAATTCAACTCAGGCCGCGCCGTTTGGCGAAGCCGCCGGCCTGGCGCGGGCGGCTAACGATCGACTGGCGGAGACGGTCGCGAGTCATCCCGAACGTTTCCGTGGTTTCTCTACCCTGCCCTGGCAAGACCCGGACGCGGCGGTGCGCGAATTGGAACGGAGCGCCTCCGAACTCGGCCTGACCGCGACCATGCTGATGGGGCATCCTGGGGAGGACGTATTCCTCGACGACCCTCGCTACGCGCCCGTGCTGGCCAAACTGGAAGAGCTTCAGGTTCCGATCTACATCCATCCCGGCGCGCCGCTGCCGGAGGTGCAACGGCCCTATGACGGCGGCTTCAGCAAAGAGGTCACGGCACGGTTGTCTCTGTACGGATGGGGCTGGCATAACGAGGCAGGTATTCAAGTTATCCGGCTCATTTTGTCCGGTGCGCTTGATCGCCATCCGAACCTGCGAATCATCAGCGGGCATTGGGGCGAGATGGTGCCCTTCTTTTTGCAGCGCATGGACGACGCGATGCCGCCCGGCGCAACCGGCCTCTCGCGCACAATCAGCCAGACCTATCGCGACCAGGTGTTCGTCACGCCGAGCGGCATGCTGAACCTGCCGCATTTTCGCTTCGTCCACGAGGTGCTCGGGGCTGAGCGCATTCTATTTGCGATTGATTACCCCTATCTGACGATGACCGGCGCGCGCGCCTGGCTTGAAAGCCTGCCGGTCAGCGAAGACGAACGCGCCGCAATCGCGCATGGAAATGCAGAACGTCTGCTGCGCTAGCGGAGGAGAAGAGATAGCTACGGGATTTGAAAGCGGCATGTCGCCGGTAGCTTTAGACGGCAGAGAAGGCTACCTTCCCTGTCTGCGCACCCGCAAGAACGTGCCCGTGAGCGGCAAAGGCTTAGGCGTCCATGTGTGAGTTCGTGTCGCGCGTTGTCTCCAGGCTGTGATGGGATCAGGGTTATCGTAGCAGGCCTAGAGTTGCGCGGGCGGCTTTGTGCTTCGAGTCGACAGGATTGCCCGGCGTCACTGCCAGGTTATCGAACTGGTCGGTGTCATAGCTGGTTAAGCCCAACCCTACCTGCCCGGCCTGGTAGGAAGCATCCCGGAGCACGTTTAGGCTTTTTTCGTCCACGGACGCGGTGATCGTCTCGTTGTTGAAGGACAGGCCGAGCCGATGCCAGCGACCGGTGCCAAGCGGCTCGGTGGATCCACTGGCTAGCTTTGTACGTATGCCTTTCGAGTCACTCTTCAGGATTGTCCACGCGCCGCTATCCGCGACTTGAAAGATGTAGCCCTGCTGATGCGATTGCGGCCGCTTCTGGGTGCCGGCGCGACCGATCAGCTCGAGCGTTCCGGGTTTTGCGAGCTCGGCGTCGACGCTGACGGTGTAATTGGCCCATGACGAGTCACCGATAAGCGTGAATGCGTCGCTATCATCCTGCCACTCGATCGGCTTCATCGCCGCTATCTGCTGCAGGCACTTGCCTGCCCTGCTCGCCGCACACGGCTGCACTTCAAAGGCACCTTGCATGTCGGCGGTATATCGCGCTTCCTGACCCGTGTGATAACGATCGAAGTTATCGCGGTAAGGAAGCTTGAGAGCCGTTTGATGGGGAGGGGTCGCCGTTCCCTTTCCGGCCGCTGCAAGCGTACTGAACGTGTAGACGAAGCCTGGCTGCAGAATGAACTTGTAATGGCCGGACCCGTCCGGGTTGAGGTCAGCTGCGTGTGCGAACAGGCCCTTGTCAGCCGTTGAGTTAAGGTCAGTGCTCCATACATGCACCTGCTTGCTCGCGAGATTGCCGCTGATGCTGAATGTTGCTGTCGAGGGCTCGGTTGCGGTCGTCGTTTCGACGATGGTGCTGGCATCTGTACCATCGGGCGACCGCAGGGAAACATAGCTGCCGTTGGTACGGTTCCCGCCGATGTAACCGCTGGCGTTATCCATAAACTGCCAGCCTGGCTGGGTAAACTGGGTAACTTGCGCGGTAGCCCACAAACTCTGCCCGATGCTGTAATTACCCGACCAAGGCTCGGAGGCAACCATCAAGCCAACAGTTGGATAGGGTAGATTCGGTGTTATGGCAGCGATAAGCGGCCAGTTCAAAAGAGCTGTCATTTTCGCGTCGATGTAACCGCGAGTAATCGCCCGGATCAGGGCACCGGTGCCGGTGTTATCGTCCTGCGAGCCATTTTCGCTATCCCAAAGCGGTTTGCCCGTGTCGATGGCGGTCTGGGTGGAGTGGCAGGAGTGGGCGTTTCCGCCATCGCCACCTTCGCACGAGTAATGCGCACCGATGATGTCGATCGACCTGGCGAAGGCCGGATCCTTGGCCATGGCATCGGCGACTTTCCAGCCGGAATCGTCACCGACGACCTCAATCCTGGAGTGTTTCGCTGCCAGCGCGGTGTGCAGGTTCTTGTACCAGGTCTCGTTGTAATCCCGCTCGTTCCAGCCGCCCAGGTAGTCGATCGTTAAGTTATGCGACTGTGCACAGTCAAGCCATGTCATCAGGTAGTCGATCATGTCTTGCGACCAGAACTTGCCGCCCCCGATCCATCCGGGAGCAGCCCAGGCCAGGCCATAGAGTTTGATGTTCGGGTTCCGGAGTTTGGCCTGCTCGGCCAGCCAGAACTCGTACCCGGCGTTGCAGTCCACCACGCCTCGCGCGTGCTCCACGCTGGGTTCGGAGCCGTCGGTGGAGTTAGCGTCGCCGCCAATCTCGATCTTCAGTATCTGCAGCGATGCTCCGTAGCCGGGTTTGAAGAGGTAATCCAGAATCTGGTTGCGCTGCTTCGCAGGGTAATCAATTAGGAGACGCGAGTTGCCGCCGCCGCCGCTGATTGCGCCGATTCCGCCGAAACTGCGGCCCGTGTCGGCTGCATCCATCTTGATCTGCGTAGTCACGCCGGAGACTGCATCGGTAGTTCTGTGCGCTTCTAACGGCGACCCTGCGGGCCGCGTGCCAGCCGGTGTGGCTTGCTGTGCGCCTGCGAGCGCTGTGAAGGTTATCGCCAGAGACGAGACGAAAGCTCGCATGCCGCTCATCCACATCTGTGCTTCTCACTTTCATGGCTCGAGTTTGTGGGCTCGCTATGCAAGGGTATTCGCAACATGCAATATGCCGAACCTCTCGACATACAGTAACCCGCGTTACGCGGAGGGGGTGATGCACCGCCTGAGTTACTCAGGCGGTGCAGGCGTCACGATGAGACAAGTCGCCGCATCGTGTGCGAGTGGTTTAGTAGGACAACTTGAGGGAGAACTGAAAGAATCGAGAATTCGGGGTGTCGTTCTGGAAAAAGCGATAGCTGCCCGGACCGATTGTCGCTCCATTCGGGCCGTCATTGCCTGAACCAATCAGGAAGGCTGGTGTGTTGAAGACGTTGAAG
>CAXTSA010000306.1:0-3988 GCA_964246755.1 uncultured Acidobacteriaceae bacterium | reverse complement strand
CCCGCGTCCCTGCTAAGGCAGAATCGCCTGCGCGGCCGGCTGGTCACTTCTGGGGCATCGCCCTCAGGTGACGTGCTTTGGTGGGCAGCCTGCGCCGCAAAGTTCCGTTCAGCAAAGACGAGAACCTGCCACGAAGTGGCCGCCTCCCGCGTAGGGGGTCTTAGAAGCGGTACCGCTTCTAGTCTTTCTCGGCCTCATGCCGATGCATTTGCCAGCCGAGGTACTTGGTTGCCGCTTCATAGACCGGTGCGGCGACGGTGGAGAAGTTCGCCGCGACGTGGTGCTCGTAGGCGTGTTCGCAAATGAAGCGCAGAAGTTTCTGCATTTTGGGGATCTGGACGACGCCGGCGCCGCCGAAGGTTTCGAGCGGGTCGCTGGTGAACTCGCCTTCGCCGACGTAGCCGCGCATTTTGCCGGAGAGGTCGTCGGTCGAGAAGCGGAGATAGGTCATCGCGCCTGGCTTGACGCGGCCTACGCAGGTGCCGAAGGTGTTTTCCTTGCCCACTGTTCCGGCGATGATGGCCTGGAAGTCCATGACGACGGACTCGAAGAAGTGTTTGGGCAGGTTGGAGCAGTGAAAGCAGACGGCCTTGTCATCGTCGTCGCCGTAGTTGTTGTTCCAGTCGAGCAGTGCGCTTGGGGTCTCCGACGCCAAGGCCAGGCCGTACATGCTGAGCACGCCGGCGACGTCGGTTTCGCAGGCGGAGGAGAAGAGATTTTCGCTCATCATGCTCATGACCGTGCAGGGGACGACGCCGAAGAACTCCTCCATGGCGGTCCAGCACTGGATGGCGGAGATGGTGCAGTAGGTTTCCTTCATCCAGCCGTCGATGACGGCGCCGAGCTTGGCCATTTTCATCAGCGCTTCAGGCGGGATGCCGGCGGTGGGGACATAGGCCTGGATGGCGGCGAGTTTTTGCTGCGCGGCGTCGTCGAAGTCCGGCATGCGGTGGATGCGGCCGATGACTTCCGACAGGTCAAGTGTTTCGACGGAGATGCCGTTGTGCTCGAGGATTTTCTCGGAGTAGCGCACCGTGTTGAACGCCGCGGGCCGGGCGCCGAGCGCGCCGATGCGGAGGTTCCGGAAGCCGTTGACGACGCGGCAGGTGGCGGCGAACTCGGCGAGGTCGCGCGCGAACAGATCGCTTTGCGGCGCGACGGTGTGTTTTCTCGTGAGCGAGTAGGGGATGTTGTACTGCTGCAGATTGTTGCAGGCTGACATTTTGCCGCAGAACGAATCGCGGCGGTGCGAGATTTTCATGGTTTCGGTGCGGTCGGGCGTGGCCTGCACGAGGACCGGGACTTTGAGTCCGGAGAGCCGGATGGCATCGACGATGGCGCGTTCCTCGCCGAAGTTGGGGAGTGTGACCACAATGCCGTCGATCCGGTCGGCATGCTTTTTGAAGAGCTCCGCGCAGTGCCGGGCATCATCCGGGGTTTGCACGGCGCCGTGCTGGGTCTGCTCCGGCGACAGGACAACCGAGTTGTAGCCGAGCCTGGAGAGCACCGCGATCATGTCTTCGCGGCCTTCTTTCGCCAGGTGGTGCGGGAAGAATCCGCGCGAGCCGACGATGACACCGAATGTGAGTTGCTTCTTCATAAGTCCCCGTATAAGTCCCCGTGCAAAGGGTATCTGCAAACTGCCCTGCGTTCCAGAATATGTTCCAGGATATGTTCCAGGTATGTTCCAGGATATAGCGCGGAGCAGCGAAAGAGACCGAGTCCGGATTTGGGGAAGTGGGGCGAGGCGCCGGCCGGTTTCGACCTGTGCGGTTAGCGCTCGATGGGCTGCGGCGTGAGCGAGAGGAGGTGCGCATGCACGATGAAGCGCATGGGCGCGGCGCCGATGTAGTGAAACGGGTAGCAGGTGACGAGCACGAGTTCGGGCGTGTTTTGCTGGTCCAGGACTTCGACCGCTTCAGGATGGACGATCTCGGTGCGGTCGACCTGATAGCGGAACATGGAGTCGCCGCGGGAGAGATCGATTTCCATCGCGGGGGCGATGTTCTCGAGGGGACGGAGGAAGGTGTCGCGATGGCCGGCGAGCCCCACGGTGCCGAGGCCGCCGGGCATGGCGGTACCGCGGATGTGACCGACGCCGCGTAGAAGGCTGCGGGCGGCATCGTCTTCAAGCACCGGGACCGATAGCCCGATGGCCGGGATGGCGATGCGCCCCATGACCTCGCCGGGCATAGCGATATGGGTGACGGGCAGGGGGCGCGCGGCGGCGCGTACCCGTGCCCCGTGAGCCTGCTGCCAGGCAAAGCCGCTATACACGGCGCAGAGCAGGGTGATGAGCCACAGGAGTTGCTCTATGGGGGCGCTGCGCTTCGCCTGGCCCTTGAGGGGCCGCCGTCTGGCGGGCATCGCTACTGCCTTGCGGTGCGCAGGCCGAGGGCTCCGGCGAGCGAGACGAGGCCAAGGAGCCAGACCAGCGGCAGGGTGCCGGCGGTGTGCGGCAGTTTGGCGATGGCGGGGCGATGGGCCGCGCTTGCTACCTGCTGGTAGCGCGTGGCCTGGATGCCGCCGGGGGTGTTGGGGCCGACGTGCGTTGGCGACAGCAGCCAGAGGGTGATCACCGTCATTTCATCTTTCGAGAGGCTCGCCTTGGTGGACATGTTTTCAGACTCGGGGTCGATGGCGGGCACCTGCGTCCCGTTGGCCTTGGCGACGGCTACCGCGTCGTTTTTCGGGTAGGCGAACTCCAGCGCGGGCAGGCCGGCGAACTTCCATCCGCGGATATAGGTAGCGCCGTTTGCCGGGGTTTTCCACTGGACCTCGCCCTGCGAGCCTTGCGGCAGGTCAGTGGTGGGGATGCCGATGAAGAGGGTGCGGTCCTTGCCGCCCTGGCCGTCGACGGCGACGATGTAGCGATCGGAGAGGTGGTCGACGACATGGATGCGGTAGGCGCCGGGCGCGAGGGTGTGACCGGGGATGGCGGTCATGTCGGAGACCTTGAAGCCGGCGGAAGGACGGTTGGAGTCGGCGGCGAGCAGGCTGGAAGCGCCTAGAACCAGAGCAATGCAGCAGGAAGCGATTTTCGCAATCATCAGGATCTCCCCTTGAGACCGGAACCGGTGTTTTGGGGTATTGGTTACCCCTTTGGTGCGGCTAACGGTGGGTTGTATGGCGGTGATTTTGGGATGCTTGCCGGTAGCGGGAAAGGGTAAAGGCGTGGGCTGCGTGTGGGTTGAAACGGGTCAATCTACGGCTTCAGTAACCTGAGTGAGGGGCGTACCGGGGTATGTTGCCGGGTACTCAATGGTGACCGAAAACCGCGAGGTAACCGCTGCTCTGGTCAGTCGGAAATGCGGCGGCGTTTCGGGGCGGACGCGCGAGAAGCGATACCATCACGGGAGCGAGGTCGCGCGCGGCCTTGCGCCCTGAACCATGTCCAGAACTATGTCGAAAACTAGGTCGAAACTCACCCCGCCCTGCTCATCGTGCCTTCGCTTTTGTATCGGACCGGCTTTTTTTCTCGTTAGCACCGCGGCCTGGTGTTGGCCGGCGGACAAGCCGGCGGGTGCGCGGGACACTTTGACATTTGAAAACGGCGACGTTCTCCAAGGCAAGCTGGACCGGGAGGTTTCGGGGACCGTTTTTTTCGAATCGGACGAGCTGGGTGAGGTCAACGTGCCGTGGAGCAAGATCCGGTCGCTGCACACGCAGGCTGGCTACGTGGTGCTGGAGAACAAGCCCGGGGTGCACATACGCCACGCGGTGATTGACGCGGCGCACGGGGCGATTTCGGAGGCTAATGCGGAGATTACGGTGCGCCCCGGTGACAAGCCGCCGCCGGTCGAGAGCCACGACCGGAATGCGCGCGCGGCACATGGGGAGACGATCGTCGCGCCGGGTCCGGCTCCGATTCCGGTGGGCAATGCGCAGTACATTCTCGATGAACGGACGTTTGATCGGCAGCTGCGGGAGAACCCTGACCTGCTGGCGGGGTGGAACGGCAGCGCCACGGCAGGCATAACGCTGGTGC
>CAXTSA010000305.1:0-3990 GCA_964246755.1 uncultured Acidobacteriaceae bacterium | reverse complement strand
GCCTAAACAGCAGCCGGCACCCCCAGTTCCGACCGGGCAAAACGCGCAGATTGAAGCCCCCAAGCCGCAGCCGACCAAGCCCAACTTCTCGAATGCGCCGACAACCGCCGGGGAAGCTCTTCAGCAGGCCGCCCGGCAGGCAAGAAGCGGCACCTCGGGCGGCGGCGACATGGGCGCGAACGCCCCCTCCGAGCACCCCGGCAACAAGGGCGCGGTCGATATCCTGTCCGACACCCTCGGCGTCGACTTCGGCCCGTATATCCAGCGCGTCATTTATGACACCAAACGCGCCTGGTACCCCATCATTCCGGCGGTCGCCCAGCCTCCCATCTCCAAGCAGGGCCGGGTGCTGATCCGCTTCAAAATCATGCAGGACGGCTCCGTCAAGGAGATGCACCTGGAAGGCCCGTCCGGCGATGTCTCGCTCGACCGCTCGGCCTGGGGCGGCATCACCGGCGCCGCGCCTTTCCCCCAACTGCCGAAAAACTTCAAAGGCCCATTTCTCGAGCTGCGGTTTTACTTCCTCTACAACGACCGCGAAGGAACCGTCCGCTGATGCAGGCCGACGAACTCCAGAGGGCGCGCCGGGCGGAAACCGCGCTTACGCGTCGACGCCAGGCAGTCGGACTACTCATTCTCGCCGGGCTGATACTGCTCGTCGCCGTCCTGCGCGCGCCCGCGCACGTACTGTTTCCAACCGGCTGGTGGCGTTTCTAGCTTCTTACGCGCTCGATCTCTCACACAGAAGTGTCATCCTGAGCGAGGGTTCTATGCCCCCGGAGCGGAGCGGAGGACCTGCTTTCCCGCTTTACCCCGTCGCTCTTCGGCGTTTTCTCATGACTACACTCCGCACGACACCTTCGAACGACCCACTTCTCGTAATCCTGCTCGGCCCCACCGGCAGCGGGAAAACCACGCTTTCCGTCGCGCTCGCCCAGCGGTTCGGGGGTGAAATCCTCTCTTGCGACTCGGTCGCTGTGTACCGCGGAATGGAACTGGGCACGGCCAAACCTACGCCCGAAGAGCGCGCGAAAGCGCCCCATCACCTGATCGATCTCCTCGACCCCTCTGAGGCGATGACCGCGGGCGACTGGGCGCGCCGCGCCCGGCGCGTCGCTTCAGAGATCGCCGCGCGTCATCGCCTGCCGATCGTGGCGGGCGGAACCGGGCTCTATCTGCGGGCCTTCACCGAGGGTCTGGCTCCCCTGCCGCCGCGGTGCCCGGCGGTGCGCTCGCGCCTGCTCTCGGCTGCTCGCCCCCGTCCGGGGGGGTATCTCCCCCGCATGCTGCGGCGCCTCGACAGCGCGGCGGCCCGGCGCATCCACGCGAACGACGAACCGAAGCTGATCCGCGCGCTCGAGATCGCGCTGCTGGGCCCGGCGCCGACGGCCCCCGCCCGCGATCCACTCCGCGGCTTCCGCCTGCTGCGGATCGGGCTCAACCCGGATCGCCGCGCGCTCTATGACCGGCTCGACCGCCGCGCCGCCGCTATGTTCGCGAACGGGCTGACGGAGGAAACGCGAAAATTACAGCAGACGTATGGGGCAGGCGCACAGGCGCTGAACGCCCTGGGCTACCGGGAGGCGGCCGCGGTGCTCGCCGGCTCCCTTTCGGAACGGGAAGCGATCGCCGCTGCCCAACAAGGCCATCGCAATTATGCCAAGCGGCAGATGACCTGGTTCCGCCGGGAGCCGGCAGTGGTCTGGCTGGCAGGTTTCGGCGACGCGCCGGAGATCCGGGAAGCGGCCCTGCTGCTGGTTGCGAACCAGCAGCTACGTGAGCCAGGCGACGCCCCCAGACTCGATTCCTCCGAGGTTAGTGCACAACCAGGCTGATCGTAATATCGTGTTCGATCACCGTAGAGCCCTGATTGCCGTCCACCGCCACCGTAATTGGAAATGTGCCGATCGGTGTGCCGCCGGCGACCGGCGGCGGATGGTGCAGGTAGCCGTAGCGCTGGGAGCAGCCGCTCAGGCCCACCCCGGAGCCTGCCAGCAGCAATGCCAGCCCGACAATCTGCCCGCCGCGAAAGGCCTTGCGCTGACGGCCGGAAAACCCAAGCAGCATCAGCGCCCCAGGCAGCACAAGCGCGAGCCCGACACCCGTGTCGACCGGCAACAGGCTGCTGCTTGCCGTGCCGGACGGGCCCTGCGTCTGCAGCTCCAGCGTGGAAGCGAAGCTGCCGCCCGCAGTCAACGTCTGCTGCGTCGGATTGAAGGCGCAGGTGACCTGGGCCGGCAAGCCCGAGCACGAAAACTGAAGGGCGCCCGTGTAGCTGCCGACCGAGCTGACCGTAACGGAGGTCACCGCGTAGGAACCCTGCGCGGTCGTCACGGTGGTCGGATTGCCTGTCACGGTGAAGTCCGGTGTAGCGGTCGTAGCCTGCGGGCTGGCCACGGGGGTCGCAACCGAAGCCGAGTCGGCAAAAGCAGCATTCTCGGAAGGCGCATGGTATACAGCCGTGACCGGGAGCGCACCCGCCCCGTCGACGGCGGTCGTGGTGCCGGCCGGCAGCTTCAGGACGTCGAGCGTTGCCGTGCCGTCGGCCTGCACAATGGCCGAGCCCAGCGACTGGCCGTCTCCCAGCAGGAAGTCCACCGTGCCCGCATCGACCGCGGTTCCGGCCGTGGTCCGCACCGCGGCTTTCAGTTCCGTCGAGGATGCAGCCGAGCCGGCGTTCACGGCCGACGAGGTCAGAACGGTCCGAGTGGGCGCGCTGCCGGCCGCATGCAAGGTGACCGGCACCAGCACAAGCACGGAAGCAGTGAGCCGAAAAAAGGAGCGCCAGGATGAGGCGAGGGGGTTCAGTTGGGGGTGCATCTGCCGCATTGTTTGTTTTTTGCTTCCTCTCCCCGGCCAGAATGGTGGTGGGGGTCGCCGCGACGTGCAAGCGCAGCCAAACGCTATTGTAGCCGGGGCCGCGCCGCGAGCGCTTGCACGGGAGCGAAACGCCGCCTTTTACGCTAAACTGGGCCTTCCCTGAAGAAAGGTGCCTGCTTGCCCGCTCCTCAAAGACGCCCTGCACGCAAACCCCAAACCTATGCCGCAGCCGGGGTCGATATCGCGGCCGGCGAGGGCGCGAAAAAGCGCATCCAGGCGCTTGCGAAGACTACCTTCTCGCGCAATGTGCTGGGCGGCGTGGGTGGTTTCGGCGGCCTGTTCGCGCTTGACCTCAAGCGCTTCCCGGACCCCGTGCTGGTTTCAAGCGCTGACGGTGTTGGCACCAAACTCAAGCTCGCCTTCGAGCTCGGCATCCACTCGACTGTCGGCGCGGACCTGGTGAACCACTGCGTCAACGACATCGCCGTGCAGGGCGCGACGCCGTTGTTCTTTCTCGATTACCTGGCCGCCGGCCGGCTCGCCCCGAAAGTGATCGAGCAGGTTGTCACCGGCATCGCCGAGGCTTGCCGCGCGAACGGCTGCGCGCTGATCGGCGGGGAGACCGCGCAGTTGCCCGGCTTCTACGCCGATGGCGAGTACGACCTCGCCGGCACCATCGTCGGCGCGGTTTCGCGGGGCCGCCTGATCACGGGCAACGCCATTGAGCCCGGCGACACGCTGCTGGGGCTGCCCTCGACCGGGCTCCATACCAACGGCTACTCGCTCGCGCGCAAGCTCTTCTTCGAGGTTGCCGGCTACCAGCCCAAGCAGAGAATCCCGGCGCTGAAAGCGCAAGCCGGCCCAGCCTTGATGGCCACCCATCGCTCCTATCTCAAACCCATGCAGGCGCTCGCCAAAGCCGGCGTGGTCGCCGGGATGGCCCACATCACCGGCGGCGGCATGACGGAGAACCTGCCGCGCATTCTTCCCAGGGGCATCGCCGCGGAAGTGCGCCTGGGGTCCTGGCCCGTCCTGCCTGTATTCGAGCACCTGCGGGAGCTCGGCGCGGTGGCTGAGGACGAGATGTTCCGCACCTTCAACATGGGCATCGGCCTGATTTGCGTGGTCCCGGCAACGAAGCTGCGCCGGGCTGAAGGCATCCTCTCGCGA
>CAXTSA010000304.1:0-3997 GCA_964246755.1 uncultured Acidobacteriaceae bacterium | reverse complement strand
GTGCAATGGGAGGTCCACAATCTGCCTGGCCGTAATGGTGCCACCGACGTCAGAGGACTCCGTTTCGACACGATTGCCGCTGGCGTTCACCGTCACGGTTTCAGACGCCGCGCCTGTCTTCAACTGGATATTGAGCGAAGATGTGCTGTTGACCAGCACCTGGACGCCTGTGCTCGAAGAGGTGGAGAACCCAGGTGCCGTGATGTTGACCGTGTAGTCACCGATGGCCAGTGCGGTAAAGCGATAGTCGCCGCTGGAGGTGGAAACAGCCTGGGTCTTGGTTCCTGTTGCCTCATTCGTCGCGGTGATTTTCGCGCCGGGGACGACGGCTCCTGATGGGTCGGTGATGCTGCCGGCCAGTTCGCCTCGGGTGGACTGCGCGAGAGACGCGACGGATGCGACAAAGGCTAAAAGGCTGAGCAGAAGAATGGCGCAGCATCGTTTCAGATCGATTTTCATGGCTCTCCAAGAAGGTGTACCGGCGGTTGACTGCACAGGCTTTTTACATTTCGAATCAGAATCTTGCCTGCATCGCTATCGCTCAGAACGATAGGGAATGCGGTTTCTTCATGTCAATGCAATTCGCTCTCTCACGGGTTTCCGCAGTGCAACTGCGGTGCCGATTCGGAACGCGCGCTTACCCGGGCGGTCGGGGAGGAGTTTCAAATACGCCCAGGTCCACGGTTCGGAGCCGCGAGTTCTTCACCGTCTTTGCACAGGGGGCGCGTGCCGTGCGGTTCTGCGCCGCCACGGACCTGTGCCCTGCATCGACCCTGTCCGCCTCGGCGGAAGCAGGTATAGTCGGGGCAGATGGCAGCCGACCAACGTGCATCCGCAAGCGCCTGCGAGACTCCCCGCGGCGGCCCGGAATTAAGGCAGTGGCGCAAAGCGAAGCGGGAGGAGTTGCTGGCGGCCCGCGAGGCCCTCGACCCCGAACTTCATCAGCGCAGGAGCGAGCAGGTGATCGGCCGGCTGCTCAGCACTTTCGGACAGATCGCGACCTCTCTTGGGACCGTGGGCTTCTACTGGCCGTTTCGCGGCGAGATCAGCGCGCTCCCTTTCATCGACTTCGTGCTCTCGCAGGGCGGGTCGGCCGCGCTTCCGGTGGTCGTTGGCAAGGATCTGCCGCTTGAGTTTCGCTTTTGGCGGCCGGGCGACCCCATGGCTCCCGGCGTTTACGGTATCCCTCACCCCGCAATCGAGCAACGCGCGGAGCCCGATGTCCTGATAGCGTCCCTTGTGGGATTCGATACGGCCTGTTACCGGCTCGGATACGGTGGAGGCTTCTATGACCGGACACTCGCCGCGGCACCCAACAAGCCGCTCACCATCGGCATAGGCTTTGAATGCACCCGGCTCGAAACCATCTACCCGCAGGCGTATGACATTCCGATGGACTGGATCGTGACGGAAGCGGCAACACGGCAGCGACGCCCATAGCTAAACCGCCGAGCGCGCGTGGAGCCCCAACCGCCGCAGCAGGGGAGCGATGGTGAGTCCCTGCACCAGAATGGAGAACACAACCACAACATAGGTGACCAGCAGCAGGCCGCGCTCCAGCCCATTTCCGCGCGGAAGCGAGAGTGCAAGCGCCACCGCCAGGCCGCCGCGCAGACCACCCCAGGTCAGCACCGAGATGCTGCCCGGCACATGCCGGTGAACGGCAGAGAGCGCCCCCACCGTCACACTCACGCTGGCCCACCGCGCCAGCAGCACTACAGGGATCGCCAAAAGTCCCGCCAAAAGGAAGCGACTGTCGGGCGGGACCACCAGCAGCTCAAGCCCGAGCAGCAAAAACAGCACGACGTTCATGATGTCCTCGATCAGCTCCCAGAACCGGTCCACATGCTCCCGGGTGAGCTCTGACATGGCCAGGGCGCGGGCGCGGCCGCTCACCAGCAACCCGGCCGCCACCGCTTCGAGCGGTGCCGACAGGTGCAGCGCGTCGGCCAACGCGTAGCCGCCCATGGCGAGCGCAAGCGTGAGCGTGACCTCAATGCGGTAGCTGTCGACGAAGCACAGCAAGCGATACGTGATGTAGCCAAGGATCGACCCAAGCGCGATGGCGCCCCCGGCCTTGAGCGTCAGCAGGAAGAGAAAGCGGCCCGGCGCCGGCAGGGCTCCGCTCGAGGATGCTTCGAGCAGCGCCAGAAAAATGACCGCGCCCACGCCGTCATTGAAAAGCGACTCACCGGCAAGCTGTGCCTCTAGTGCCGCAGGCGCCCCCACCCGGCGCAGCATGTCGAGCACAGCGGTCGGGTCCGTCGGCGAAATCAGTGCGCCGAACAGCAGCGCGCCCATGACGCTCATCGGGATCCCCGCAAGCAGCAGCGCCCCCTTGAACAGGCCCGCTACAAAGACGGTCGACAGTGCGGTGGCGGCGAGCGAAAGCGTGAGCACCGGCAGCTTTTCGCGCGAAAGCTGCTCGAGATCCAGCTGCAGGGCGCCGGCGAACAGCAGGAACGCGAGCATCCCGTGCAGCACGACCTGGTTGAAGTCGATGCGCCCAACAATGGCGCTCGCAGCGACGCGTATCTCGGGCACGATGTGTCCACCGGCAATCAAAGCGGCTGCCGCGGCGAGCGAAAGGATCATGGTGCCGATCGAGGTTGGCAGCTTCAGCACGCGATGGCTGATGAGGCCGAACAGCGCGGCAAGGGTGACAAGCGTACTCAGCAGGGCGAAGGTCGTCATGGCTTCAGAGCGCTTGGATGTGTGGAAAGCGTTGTGCTTTCCTGGGCGGAATGCGATTTCCGTCTGGTTTCTACACGCGGATGAGACGTGCGCGCCTTTAACGCGAAGTGCTTAGGCGACACTGACCGGCAGCGGCGGCGTCAGCGGCAAACCGGCCTTGCTGTAGAGCTCCGCCCGGTGGGCATCCCAGTGGCGCCGTCGAACGATATCGCCCGGCTCGTCGTAGTAATCCCACGCGATATGCTTCGAATTCAGGCCGACAAAGTGCGCGCCGCAGGTACCGAGCTCCACCTGCCGCGGCCAGAATGGCGAGCATATGCTGACCTCCTCTGTCCGGACGCGCAGGCACGGCGTGCTTCGGTGCAGCGCAACGGCCTGCAAACCTTGCTCATCGAGCTCCGAGCGCAGCACGACGGACGCGCCGGTACTGGCTTCCTGCTCGGCCAGCGCGCCCGCAAGCTCATCGGCAAGCCGGAACCGTGGCGGCAGGCCACGGATGCCCGAGTTGATCGCGCCCGGCACCGTCGCTGCCTGAAACTGCCCCAGGCAGCGCTCGATATCCTCGGCCATCAGGGTCGCATCGCGTCGCTCGAGAAACTGTCGCAGGGCCGGTGGCAGATCCCAGAGAATGCAGTCGTTATCGAGTGAAAGCTCATGGATCTCGGGAAAGACTCGCAGCGGTACCAGTTTCCAACCCACCCCTTCGGCCATTTCCGGATCCAGATGACGCTCGAGCGCGGAGGAGATCTCCGCCCGGCTTACTGCCCGCCACTCGACGCCATCCGGCATGCTGCCGGCGAGCTGCCGTGCAGTCGAGAGCCCCACCGTGTTGACGCAGACGGCATAGCGCGCCCCGTCGCCGAAAAGCCTTGCCGCGCAGTGCACGGAAAGGCGCAGCGCCTCCCACCCGCGCGACGATACGTCGCCGACGGTCCAGCGAACGCCCAGGCCTGTCATACAGGCCTCGCGACGCTAGCTTGCTCTGCCGCGCCGCCGTCCATTAGCTGACTGTAAAGCCGCGTGTAGCCGTCCACCATACGCGCGAGCGGGAAATGTTCGGCTGCCCGCAGACGGCACGCCGCCCGGTCGAGCTCGTCGACTCGCACGATCGCCGCCGCCATCTCCTCGACCGTGTTCACCAGAAAACCCGTTCGCCCGTGCTCCACGATCTCAGGAATCGCGCCCGACGGGTAGGCAATGACGGGTGTGCCGGCAGCGAGTGCTTCCATCGCCACAATCGAGCTTGTTTCCGGAGCCAGCGTCGGCAGCAGCAGGCAGCGCGCTCGGGCGAGCAGCTGTTGCT
>CAXTSA010000303.1:0-4003 GCA_964246755.1 uncultured Acidobacteriaceae bacterium | reverse complement strand
TGCCGGAGCCGCGCGGTTCGGTGCGTTTCGCCTTGGGCGCGGCTTTCTTGCGGGCCGCGCGCTTGAGTGTCTTGCGCTCTTCGGTGCTTTCGATCTTGGTGGTGTTTGCCATGCAGGTTCTCTTTTCTGATACGGGTTCGCCGCGATACATCGTTTTTACTACAGTTCGTGCGCAGGCGTGGTGCGTGAGTGCCGAAAGGCTAGTCCTCTTCGAAGTAGTCCAGGTCGAGCCGCTTCACGCTGTAGCTTGTCACCTCTGCAACGCCGACCCTGTACTCTATACTCAAGTCCGCAAGCTGTTGTCCGTCAATCAGGATGATCTTCTTTTCGATCCTGCCGACGTAGTCTCTCGCATCAGCTGAAAATTGAGAGGTGGTGATGAACACCCCCTTACGGGCTCGATGTCCTTCCAGGCTGCCGGCAAAGGCTTGTACATCAGGGCGGCCAACGGTTCCTTTCCAGCGCTTTGCTTGTACATAGACGGCGTCGAGGCCAAGCCGGTCCTCCTTGATGATTCCATCGATTCCTTCGTCGCCAGATTTTCCTATCGCCTGTCCGGCGTCCTTCCTGGAACCGCCGTAGCCCATAGCCACAAGAAGATCAACGACGAGGCGCTCAAAGAAAGCTGGGGAGCACTTGCCGATTCTTTCCAGTAGCTCCTGGGCAAGCTGACGTTGTAGGAGTTGGTAGCTGTTCTCAAGAAGTTCTTGCGGCGTCTGCCGAGAGGTATCGGCGCTCGTTTTTAAATCAGCTAGCAAGCTCGCCTGATCACTTCTCTCCTCCTCGCGAACACGCCCGGCGCCAGAGTTGAGATAGAGATAGCCAACGCTAATCTCTGGAGGAGATGCCTTCAGGAATTCGCGTCCTCTTTCCGTGATCTTGAAACGTCCTCGGCGCGGTGCGTTCAAGAGACCGGCCTTTACTAAGTGGTGACGTGCCCACGCAATGCGGTTATGAATTGTCTGGGCGCCACTTGGAAGCGTTTCGCTTTGTTCTTCCTCAGTCAGGCCGAACTTAACTACCAAAGCCTCAACGGCTTGCCCAAGTGAGTGCTCCTCGCCATCTTGCGTGAACTGGAGAAGCGGTAACATCAATTGTTCGAAATCAGGAACAGGCATCGCATCTTGAGTCTAATCCGAATCCGCTTCGGCGCTCGTAGCAAGGCGTCTTACGCCACTTTCGCAGAAGAGCTTGGCTAAAGCCGCTCGAGCTTGGCAAACTTCTCGACCAGCTTCTTCACCCCGTGCTGCCCGAAGCTTACGGTGAGCTTGGCTTCTTCACCCTCGCCTTCGCGACGCACGACCTGGCCCTCACCGTACTTCGGATGACGCACCCGCTGCCCCGTGCGGAAGCCGGTCGCGCCGGTGGCTGCTTCGATTTCGAGTTTGGGGCGGCTGCCTGTCACACCGCCGCGGGCGCCGAAGAACTGCGCGATGTTGTCGAGTGAGTTTGCGGGGGCTGCGCCGGGTTTCGCGCCTGGCCGCGCGCTAGCGCTTGCCGCGAAACCAGACCGAGACGGAGTGCTCGCCGCGGCGGGACGGTAACTCTGGTCTTCGTCTTCGTAGGAGTAATGCCGCTCGCCGTCGCTGTCGTTTTTACGGGCGCTGCCGTAGCGCGAGCCAGCGCCTGAGCCATAGCCGGAGCCAGAGCCGTAGCTGCCCCAGCCGCTCACGCGTGTTTGCGCAGCCGCTCCGCCGCTCACGTCCTCGATCAGGTGCGCGGGCACTTCTTCGAGAAAACGCGATGGAATACTCGCCTCCGGCATGTCATTGCCGTAGCGGCGGCGGTAGCGGGCGCGCGTCAGCACGAGCGCGTCCATGGCGCGGGTCATGCCGACGTAGCAGAGGCGGCGCTCCTCTTCCATCTGCGCCGGGTCGTTGAGGGTGCGCGAGTGCGGGAAGAGATTTTCCTCGAGTCCCGCGAGCAGCACGACCGGAAACTCCAGCCCTTTGGCTGCGTGCAGCGTCATGAGCGTCACGCGCGCGTCGGGGTTGATCTTGTCTGTATCGCTGACGAGCGCGGCATGGTCCAGGAAGTCCGCCAGCGTTTCACCGCGCTCCTGCGCATCCTGCGCGGCGTTAGCCAGCTCCTTAAGGTTCTCAATGCGCGAGAACGACTCCGGCGTGCCTTCTTCCTCGAGGGAGCGGATATAGCCGGAACGGTCGTTGATGAAGCGGATTAGCTCCGGCAGCGTCGCGGGGTCGCCCGGCTTGCGGAAGGCTGCAACTGTTTCTTCGTCGCGCTGCTCGCGAGCCTGCTCCGCGTTCGGCGCAGCGCCGAGTTGCCCGACACGCTTGCCGCCCGGCTTACGCTTGGGCGCGGTCTCGTCGGCGAAAGGATTAAACGCGGCGGCATCGAGCGGCACTGGCGTTGCGCTCGCTGCGGTATCGAAAGTCGCTGGATACAAAGCGGCGACGTTCGCGTCGTCAATGGCCGGGTTTTCTTCAACAGCACCGAAGCTTTCCGGGTCGAACGAGGCAGTGTTGCTCTCCGGTTCGAAGGACTCGGCCACATCGAAGCTCGCGGGATCGAAACCCGCATCGGCATCTCTGTCATCGCCGAGGGCGAGCATCCCTTGCGCCGCGTCGCCAAAGGCGAAGCTCGTGTCGTCAGCGGCATGGAGCGTACGGTCGAGCTCTGTCGGCTGGTCGTCACGCGTGTCTGCGGCGTGCGCATCGCCCATTGCGACCGTCGCGTCCGCATCGGTTGCCGCGCCTACGTCGCCTGCAAGTTTCCCGGCAAAATCAGGGGCGAGCAGCGCACGAGCGTCCTCGATCATGCGCCGGAACGTGTCGAGCGCGATGAGAGCGCGCGAGGGAAGCAGCCGCTCTTGCAAAGCATGCGCGATGGCCGTGTAGGTACTCGTTCCAGTCTCGATTGCGAGCCGCTCGAGCGTATCGAGCGTCGTCCGGCCGATGCCGCGCGCCGGTGTGTTGATGACCCGCTGCAGCGCGATCGAGTCGTGTGGATTCTGGACGAGTTTCAGGTAGGACAGCACATCCTTGATCTCAGCGCGCTCGTAAAACGAGAAGCCGCCGACCATGGTGTAGCTGATGCCGTAGCGTCGCAGCGCTTCCTCTACCAGGCGCGACTGCGAGTTGGTGCGGTACAGCACGGCCGCGCGCGGCTGCTCCACGGTTTCGCCTGCCTGGCGCAGATACTTGTTGACGTAGTCGGCGATGAAGAGCGCCTCGTTCTCGCCATCCGGCGCTTCGTAGTAGCCGATCTTCGCGCCGCCCTCGCGCGCGGTCCACAGGTCTTTGCCCTTGCGCTGCGCATTGCGCGCGACCACCGCGCCGGCGGCCTCGAGAATGACCTCGGTCGAGCGATAGTTTTGCTCCAAGCGGATTGTCTTGACTGCGGGGAAGTCTTTCTCGAACTCGAGAATGTTGCGGATGTCGGCGCCGCGCCAGCTGTAGATGCTCTGGTCCTCATCGCCGACGACGCACACGTTGTTTTCCGGTCCGGCGAGCAGCTTCATCAGCTCGTACTGCGGGCGGTTGGTGTCCTGATACTCGTCGATCAGCAGGTACCGGTAGCGGCGATTGTAGCGCTCGCGGGTCTCGCCGCTCGCGCGTAGTAAGTGCACCGCCTCTAAAAGTAAGTCATCGAAGTCGAGCGCGTTGTTCTTGCGCAGCTCTTTCCGGTACGCCTCGAAAACGTGCGCCACACGCTCGCTCGTCGGGTCGGCGGACTGCAGGTAGAACTCCTGCGGATCGAGCATGTGGTTCTTCGCCCACGAGATCCGCGAAAGCACGGTGCGCGGCGTAAGCTGCTTTACGTCCAGCCCCATGCGCCGCATGATTGCCTTGACCACCTGCTGCTGGTCGCTCTCGTCGTAGATCGCGAAGGTGCGGGTCAGGCCGCCCTCGCCTTGCTCGGTCCCGCGCAAGGCCTCAATATCCCGTCGCAACATGCGCACGCAGAAGGAGTTAAAGGTCGCGAGCAGCGGTTTGGCCAGGGGCGACGAGCCGATCAGCTTCTCGACCCGGTCCGCCATTTC
>CAXTSA010000302.1:0-4004 GCA_964246755.1 uncultured Acidobacteriaceae bacterium | reverse complement strand
CTACTTCCCCGACCTCAGACTCGTTCGGCTCGACGACGTTTATTAAGGTCTAAACGCCAATAATTCCGCACAGCTCCTTCACCGAGTTCGCGCTCTTCTGCAACGCTGCCTGCTCTTCGGTTGTGAGCTTGATCTCGATAATCTGCTCCAGACCTTTCGCGCCTAACTTGCACGGTACGCCAACATAAAGCCCAGTTATCCCGTACTCGCCCTGCAAGTAAGCCGCGCACGGCAAAATCTTCTTCTTGTCTTTCAAGATAGCTTCGACCATCTCGATCGCCGCAGCCGCAGGCGCATAGTAAGCCGAGCCGGTTTTAAGATACTTCACAATTTCCGCCCCACCCTCACGCGTCCTTTGCACTAATCGCGCCAGCGTCGCCTCATCGAGCAGCTCCGTAATCGGGATCCCCGCGACAGTCGAGTATCTCGGCAACGGCACCATCGTATCGCCATGGCCGCCCAGCACAAACGCCGTGACGTTCTCGACCGAGACCTTGAGCTCCTCCGCGATAAACGTGCGAAAGCGCGCGGAGTCGAGCACCCCGGCCATGCCCAGCACGCGTTCGCGCGGAAAGCCGGAGTGCTTGAACGCGGCCTGCGCCATCGCGTCAAGCGGGTTGGAAACGATGATCAGGATCGCGGAAGGCGAGGTCGCAATGACGCGCGTGATGACGTCGGCCATGATCTTCGCATTGGTATGCAGCAGGTCGTCGCGGCTCATGCCCGGCTTGCGCGCGATGCCGGCCGTAATGACGACGACGTCGGAGTCAGCGGAGTCGGAGTAGTCATTCGTGCCGGTAATCAGGCAATCGCGCTTCTCGATCGGCATGGCTTCGAGCAGGTCGAGCCCCTTGCCCTGCGGCACGCCTTCGACTACGTCCAGCAGCACCACATCCGCCAGTTCCTTAGCCGCAAGCCAGTGCGCGGCCGTCGCGCCCACGTTACCCGCACCCACAATCGTTACCTTGTTCCGCATCCGCTCTCCTTCAAGTGCCAACCTCGAACGACTTAGGCTACCACTGAAGGCTAGCCTGCGCACGTTGACCGAAACCCGAGTCACTCGCTATGATCAGGAGGTCGCGTGAGGCGCACAATCCCCACGATGCGCGTGCTTTGCCCCCTCGTTCAATGGTAGGACAGCTGACTCTGACTCAGCATATCGGGGTTCGAATCCCTGGGGGGCAACCAGTTTTTCGCGCCGTAGCTCACTCTTCCCGCAGCACCTCGAGCGGCTTTTGCCCTAGAATCCTGAAGCTCGCGATCCATCCCGTCACAACCGCGAGGAACGCCGTCAGCAGAATGCCCGCCCAATCTGCCACTGCGTCGGATACAAATGGCACCTCGGCGACGTGCAGCAGCAGCCGCGAGAGCCCGTTCGCAAACACCGCCCCGGCAAGCCCCGCGAGCAAACCCAGCACCACGAACTCGACAGAAAACACGCCCGCAATGCGACCTCGCGTCGCGCCCAACGTCTTGAGCACAACCACCTCGCGCACCCGTCGGAAACGCGTACTCGCGATGCTCGACGCCAGGATCACCATGCCGGACAGGATGGAGAATCCGGCGAGGAAGCGAATGACAATCGTGATCTGCCCTACGACCCCCTGGATGGTGTCGAGGATGTCGGCGATGTTGATCGCCGTCACCGTGGGATAGTGCGCGAACAACACCCGCTGCAGCTCGGCGATGCGGCCCGGCTGCATGTGCATGGCTGCGTACCAGACGACCGGCATGTCCTTGAGCTCGGCCGGCGCGAAGATAAACTCGCTGCGGCTCGAGATATGCTGGCCGTCGACTTTGTAGATCGCCGCAACCGTGGAGGTAAACCGCTGCCCGTCCGACGAGAATCCAACCTGCGAGCCGATGTGCAGGTGCAGCCGCGAAGCGATGCGGTCGATGACCGCGACCGAGTGCGCGTCGCCCTTCGCCCACCACGCGCCCTGCTCTACCTTGATACCCGCCGGCACGTCCTTGGCCCAGGTAAAGGAGAGTGTGCGGCGCAGATGCATGGGGTATTTTTTGCGGTCGAGCTCGCGGACCGGCGTGCCTTCGAGCGTGTCGAGCGAGCCGGTGAGGATGGGAAGCGCTTCGAAGTTTTTCTCGGCACCGGGCTGCGCCAGCACCAGCTGCCGCACGCCGTCGAGCTCGCTCGATGCGATGTCAATGAGGAAGACATTCGGCGTGTTCGCCGACATCGCCTCATGCATGCGGGAAACGATGGAGCGCTGCATCAGGAACACGCTCAGAATCAGCATGACGCCGACACCGAGCGCCGCCAGCACCGCCGCGGACTGGTTACCGGGCCGGTACAGGTTTGCCAGGCCGTGCCGCAAGGTGGAAGGCAGCGCGAGTCGGGTTTTATTAAGCGCTGCCCGCAATATCTTGAGGAGTCCTGAGGACAGCAGCAGCAAGATCAGCAGCGACAGCGCAAGCGAGCCTGCGAACCAGCTGCCGCCCTTCCATGAGTCGGACAGCAGAGCCGCGATCACCGCGAGCGCGAGCACGATGACCACCACCGCGAGGAGCTGCACCCATGCATCGCGCAGGCGTCTGGCAAAAGTTTGGATCGTCTGTCCGGGTTCAGGAGTTTCGACCAGCCTTCGCAGAACCACGCTGGGCCGGATATTGCGCACTTCGAGCAGCGGCGGCAGGCTGAACAGCATAGTGGTCAGAATGCCGGTCGAAAACGCGCCCAAAACCGGCAGCCATGGCAGTCGCAGAGGGGGACGAATGGGCAGCAGAGAGCCAAGCACACTCGGCAGCAGCCACTCGACGGCTACCCCAAGTAACACACCGAGCAAAGCGCCGGCGCAGCCCAGCAACAGCGTTTGCAACACGTAGATACGCAGCACGTCCGCCGATCGTGCGCCCATGGACTTCATGATCGCGATGCCGTCAATTCTCTGCTGTAAATGCGCGCGCATGGCCATTGCCACGCCAATCGCGCCCAGCACCATCGCCACCAGGCAGATCAGGCTCAAGAGGCCGCGCGCCTCGTCGAGTCCCTGGGTCAGCTCAGGAGAGCCTTCCCGGTAGTCACCGACGAGCGCCTCGGGCAGCGCGTGCTCGAGCGCCGCGCGGTCACTGGCGATCGGAGCGTCGAGCGGCAAGCGGAACAGGTAGCGCTCGGTCGAGCGGCTACCCGGCTGGAGCAGCCCGATTGCCTCGACCGCATGCCGCGTCATCATCACGCGCGGACCGATGCCAACGCCCGCGGTCAAGCGATCCGGCTCCTTCGCGATCAGCGCGGCGATGCGGAACGGCTGACCGCCGATACGCAGCATCGCACCGACCTGGCTGTGCAGACGCACCAGCAGGCTTTCATCCACGACCACAGAGTGGTCGTTCAACGCTGCAGCCAGGGTGCCGGTCGGCTGAAGCCGGAGAGTTCCGTAAAACGGGTACTTGAGCGGATCGACGACCTTGAGCGAAACCAGCAGCGGCACCGGGTCGCCGACTACGCCGGCCATCGAGGCCATCTCGGTCACCTGGGTCATGTCCGCGCCGGTGTTCGCGGCAAAGTGTTGCAAACGCGCCTGCTCCTCGGGTCGCAGCGTACGGCTCATGCGCGCCGAAAGATCGGCTGCCAAAATCGACCGCGCCTGCCCCAGCAACGTCGTCGAGAAGGAATCGGCGAAACCTCGAACACCGGTCAGCGCGCCTACGCCAATGGCAACCGAAAGAATCACGAAGACAAACTTCACGCGCGCGAACATCAGCTCGCGCGCGGCGATGCGCAGGGCCGTAGCCCAGGGCAGAGCGGGCTTGGTCCCCTCGATCGGTGGAGTCGCGGCGGCCACTAGAGCCGCCCCGCGTCGGCGACGCCGATCGGCAGCATCGCCAAACCCTCGCTGTCCGTAGCTTCGGCCGCTGTCCCGTGCACCATCTCGTCCTTTACGACCACTCCGTCGCGCAGCACGATGCGCCGGTCCGCGCGTGCGGCAATCTGCGCGTCGTGGGTCACCATCACGAGCGTTGTGCCGGCCTCCCTCTGGCGCGTCGTC
>CAXTSA010000301.1:0-4007 GCA_964246755.1 uncultured Acidobacteriaceae bacterium | reverse complement strand
CCTCCAGAATCAGCAGCCATCGACCGCGAGAGAAATAATCGCGGCCAATGTCAAAGCCCTCATCGAGCAGTTGGAGGCCGGGCACTCCGGTGCTCTCACCGCCTACCTGAATGCGATGAGCCGCTTCCATAACTATTCGCTCGGCAACATCTTGGAGATCGCACGGCAGCGGCCCGATGCTACCCGCGTGGCTGGGCTGTATGCGTGGAACCAGCTTGGACGCAAGGTGAAGAAGGGCGAGCGCGGCATCCGCATTCTTGCCCCCATCGTCGGCATCAGGCGCAAGAAGGACGAGGAGGCCGAGAAAGACCTCACGAAACAAAACACACGCACGCTTGTGGGCTTTCGCAATGCCTATGTCTTCGATGTGGAGCAAACCGAGGGTGCACCATTGCCTGCATTCCGGCAGGTGACGGGCACTGTTGGCGAGAACCGCGACCGCTTGCTAGCGTTCACCGCCGGGCAGGGCATCGAGCTTGTCTATACAGAGAAGATCGCCCCCGCTTTGGGCGTCAGCTATGGCGGACGCATCGCCATCTTCCCCGGCCAGACGGAGGCCGAGGAGTTCAGCACCCTTGTCCATGAGCTGGCGCACGAGATGCTGCACAAGGCCGAGCGCCGCACCACGACGACCAAGGTTGTGAAGGAGACCGAGGCCGAGGCGGTCGCCTTCATCGTCGGCAAGGCGGTAGGGCTGGAGGGTGGGAGCGCATCGGCTGACTACATCCACCTCTATCACGGCAATGCTTCGCTGCTGGCGGAGAGCTTGGAGGTAGTGCAGCGCACCTCTGCCGTTATCCTTGCCGCCCTACAGCCGCCCCCGCCCGAAGCAGAGACCCAGGCCAACACCACGGAACCTGAACTTGCGGAGGCGGCGTGATGCAAACCGTTCTCCACATTCTCACAGCGGCGGGAGGTTGGCACCACGGCCTCTCGCTCCGCATCGACAATCCGCCGTTCCTGCCCCTGTGCATCGAGGCCGTGGATGAGTCCGGGCCGTGTGGCCTCCCCGCGCTTTCTGTGGCGCACTACGGGCAGCAGAACGGCGATGCCATGCGTGACCCCGAGATGCTGTTCGAGCTTGGCTTCGCCGGGAGCAAACACCTTAACCCGTTCTATTGGCGCAATGACTATGTAGCCATCGAGCAGTGGAGCCGTTTCGTTGAGGACGATCACTACTGCTACCACCGGCAGCTACACGCCGAGCATGAGCGATTCGCCAAGTTGTGGGACAAGAACCTGCGACGGCAAGGCTACGCCGAAGCCTTCGAGCGGCAGCGCCCCTGAGTTCGCCCATCCGAGAGCGGACCAGAGCGATGCGTTCGCTTCACACCTTCACGCCACATCACCACGCCCAAGGAGGGCCGTCATGCAAGATAGCAGCGCATTCCAGTTCCTTGCTGTAGACACTATTCACGAATCCACCACCAACCCGCGCCAGACCTTCGAGGAGGGCAAGCTGTATGAGCTTGCCGAGAGCATCCGGCAGCATGGCCTCATCCAGCCCATCACCGTGCGACCGAACGCAAACGGCTTCGAGATCGTGGCCGGTGCAAGGCGCTTCCGCGCCGCGCAGCTTGCGGAACTCTTCGCCCTTCCCGCCCGAATCGTCGAACTCACTAATGCCCAAGCCATGGAGTGGCAGTTGGTCGAGAACTCGCAGCGCGTGGACGTGCACCCGTATGAGGAGGCACAGGGCTTTCAGCGGCTTTTGGACTTTCCCGGTTATGACGTAACCGCGTTGGTCGAGAAGTCCGGCAAGAGCGCCAGTCACATCTATGCGCGGCTGAGCCTCTTACAACTCATTCCCGCCGTGGCCGATGCGTTTGTGCAGGAGCGCATTACCGCCAGCCATGCCAACCTTATCGCCCGCTTGCCGCAGGAACATCAGGCAGCGGCCTTTGAGAACTGCTGGCGCAAGGACTGGCAGGATAAAGAGGCGCACCTGCTGCCGGCGAAGCACCTGAGCGCATGGATTCAGGCCAACCTCTACCTGAACCTTGCCGAGGCACCCTTCGACCGCGAGGATGCCTTACTCAAGCCGGAGGCCGGAGCGTGCGTCACCTGCCCACGGCGCAGCGGACACAACACCAGCCTGTTTCACGATGTGCAGGGCGACCAATGCCTGGACGCGCCGTGCTACCAGGCCAAGGTGACGGCCCACATCGACCGCCAGCTTGCTGCGCGACCGGAGTTGGTCACCATCGAGACGGCTTGGAGAGCGCCGAAGGAGCGCCACCCCGGAGCCTTGCAGGTCAACCAGACCCGCGAACTCGCCCCGGAGAACCCGGATGCCGAGCCGCCATGCGCCAGCGCCAAACCCGCCATCATCGTCTTCGGCAAACATGCCGGACGCACGGTCACGGTTTGCCTTGACTCAGACTGCCCGGTGCACCATCCGCCAACCGTGGTGCAGCGTCCCGCCGACCCGCCGCCTGTGATGGAATCAGCACCCGAACAGGAGACGGAGGAAGCAGCGCAGCGCCACGGCGAGCATGAGCAGCGAATGGCCGACTACGAAGCCGAGCAGAAGCGCAAGGACGAGGAGCGGAAGGCCGAGTGGGAGCGCCAGCAGAAGGAGAATGAAGCCGAGCAAGCCCGCCGCGAGAAACAGCGCAAAGCGCGGATTGCCACCTTTGAGCGCATCATCGAACAGGCCCCGGCCACCTTCAGCCCGGCGCAGCTACGCGTCTTCCTGCGCCTGCTTGTGCACCTCGATTACAGCTTCCTTGAGGACGTTGCCGCTTACTTCGCCAACGGCGACGAGAACACGCCACAGTCCGACGAGGAGATTGTGCTGGCCGCGCTGGACGCCACCGCAGACGAGAAGCTGACCGGCCTTGCCTTGCGCATCGTTCTACCCGACCACATCGGCATCCCCCACGAGAACCAGCCCGACTTCCTCACCGAGGCCGAGCAGGTGTTCGCCCCGAAGAAACCCAAGGCCGCTAAGCCTAAGCCGACGGCTTCCAAGAAGGCGAAGGCACCAGCGGCGAAATCCGCCGCCAAGAAACCATCGGCCCTCAAGAAAGCTGCCTAGCCCTCCCGGTTTCACTCAGGCCCCGGTTCATCGGGGCCGCTCTTCTCCTTTGCTCTCGCAACAGCCGGGAAAGTAGTTCGCTCCGACTTTCGTTGCCCTACGGCGGCTACGCTTCAGGCAACGTTTCTGTAACTTCGGACAAGGCGTTTCCGCGAACTTACGTCCACCGGCCTAAGTCGCTTGTTCCTCGCGTTATCGATCAGAGCCGCTAGATTGCGTTCTCCTGCCAACGTAAACAAGCGAACTCAGAGCGGATTGCGGACGTCGGTGGTAAGCGCAGTGCTGACTCGGCTGCCGATACACCGGACATTTGCAGCCTCCAACCGACCTGGAGATAGAAAGGAACAAGATGCATTGGTAGGCCCGCCTTGTCGTCTACGTTCCAGCCTGCTCTCCACGGAGCAGGGTCTGATGTCGATCCGGTGTGGTGCCTACCTTTTGATGGAATCGCTCTGCAAGAACCGCTCGGGACATTCCCGGTCCGACCAGGTCGACTAGTTTCAGGCCCGGAAAGGCCAGCATGCCGACGTCAAGTTGCGTATATGCAGGGAACCTAGCCGGCCCGATCCAGCTTTGCCTCCGCAATACCAATCGTTCGCGCCTGTCAGGAGCAAGTGGGATACAATGTCGACCTAGAACATCGTGGGCACGGCTATCCTAGGAAGACGCTGACAGTGATACGCCCTATTGCGACGTGGATCGGTCGATCAGGACCTGCCGAAAGCCGATCTGACGCGAGGGAGTACTCAGATAGGAATGACGACGATATGCCAGGCCCGAGCATAGCGACTGCCCCGCGAGCCTTTCTCCGCGCGCTGGACGACTCGCAGGGTTTTTGGCAGCTCGGCAATCTCTGGCGCGTCACCGCCACGGGCCACCAGACAGGCGGCAGCCTGTCGTTCATCGATCAGCTGGTGACGGACGACGGCGGCGGTCCCGGCGTTCACATGCACAACAGCGACGAGGG
>CAXTSA010000300.1:0-4009 GCA_964246755.1 uncultured Acidobacteriaceae bacterium | reverse complement strand
GCGATGATGAGCGAGGCGCTTATAGCTGGTTATCAAACGGACGAGCACTGATCGGGTTAAACCGCCCGGGAACCGAAGCATTCGCGGCCATGGTTAACGATAAGAGTGGGGAAGCAGAGATACCATTAGGTTTTCTTCGGCTGTTGCCGCAGATACTAGTGCAATCGAAATTGGAACCAATGCCTCCACAGCGTATCTTCGGTTTAATCAAAAGAGCGGTCAAGACCTGGCGACTTTCGGCATTAGTGGGGGTATCAGCCCGCACCTCAGAACTTTTGAGGCGCAGGCGCACCCGAGCCGAAATGATCTCGATGCGAGACACTGACTTCGTTTGTAGAGCATTTAAATTGCGTCGGGTTCGCACCGGGGCGTCTGTGCCGGCAAAGAATGCCGCGCCCGGGTTACCATGATGAACCGGCCAGCAGTCCGCACCAGCAATGCGCAAGGCGCCACATGCACTCCTAAGCGCAGTTGTCTCTACGCGCGCATGGACGCGAGCGTCGCGAAAGTCTCGCGCACACCCTGCTCCAGCGGCGTGAACCTGTAATCGCACCCAGTGTCGCGCAGCGCGTGCAGGTCGGCCTCGGTGAAATGCTGGTAGCGCGCGTCGAGATCCTGCGGGAACGGGATGTACTCGATCGGGACTTCGCCGTGCACTGCCATGAGAGCGCGGGCCACCTCGTTGAAGGTGCGCGAGACGCCGGCGCCTGCGTTGACAATCGCGTGGTATTTTTTACGCGCGATCGCAGGCACACCAATGCCCGCAAAGAACAGGTTGAGCCGGCACAGGTCGCGCACGTAAACGAAATCGCGGCGCTGTTCGCCGTCCGCGTAGCCGCCAGAGCCGGCGAACAACCTGACTTTACCGCTCTCCAGCATCTGCTTCGAGAAATGATGGATGACCGACGCCATGCGGCCCTTGTGCTGCTCGCGCGGGCCGTACACGTTGAAGTAACGCAGGCCGACGACGGTGGTCGGGATGGCGCCGCGGAGAAACAGGTCGCGCACGTAATGGTCGAAGACGAGCTTCGAAAAGCCGTAAACATTGAGCGGCTTTTCATTTTCGAGCGTGGGTGAGAACTTGCCCGGGCCGCTCAGCCCGTAGACTGCGGCGGTCGAGGCATAGACCAGCGGTGCATCCATGGCGACGGCGTAACGCAGGACTTCCTTCGAATAAGTGAAGTTGTTGTCCATCATGTACACGCCGTCGTCGACCAGCGTGTTGGAGCAGGCGCCCTGGTGCAGGACGGCCTCGACGCGTGGCAGGCCGAGCGAGCCGGCGGCGAGGGCACGGCGAAACTCGTGCTTATCCATGTAATCGACAAACTGCGCGCCATGCAGGTTGAGCGATTTGCGCGCGTCGGCGAGGTTGTCAATGACAAGAATATCGGTGATGCCTTCACGGTTGAGCTCATGGACGAGGTTGCTGCCGATAAAACCGGCGCCTCCGGTAACGATGTACATAATCTTTTCTCCTGGCCTTGGAAAACGGCCATCTTGTGTCTAGCTTGAGAGCGCAGCTTCCGCTTGCTGTTTGCGCGCTTGCCCCGCCTGCCAGGCGCGCTCGGCGGCCGAGAAGATTTCCTCGGGCGAGATGCTGGTAAGGCAGCGCTTTTCATTCACGATACAGACTTCCAGGTCGCAGTTGGAGCAAGGCAAACGATGATAGACGACCTGGTGCTGGGCGCCGGCCGGATACCAGATGCCCGGCTGGGTGCGCGAGGCGAACGCGATAGCGCAGGGCACCCCGGCCGCGGCGGCGAAGTGCATGGGGCCGGAATCAGGGCCGAGGAACAACTCAGTGCGCGCGAGCGCGGCGGCGGTGACACGAGGCGCGAGTGCGCCGCACAGGTTGAGCGAGCGGCCGGCCCAGGCTTGGGAAACCTCTTCGCTCACGGCGTGATCGTCCCTGGCCCCAACCAGGATGAGGCCATGCTCCGGATGGGCTGCTGCCAGGCGGCCGAGCAGCGTGCGCCAGGCGTGGGAGCCCCAGTCCTTCGCCTGCATTTTGGTGCCGGGCCCGCAGGCAATCAGGGGACGGTTGCCCAGCGGCGCGAGCGCCTGATCGGCACTGCTTTTTTCCTCGGGGGTGAGTCGCAGATCCCAGTTCGCCAAATCGTTGATGTCGAGCGGGCCGAGTGGGGCAAGGGAACGCGCAAGCCGGGCTGCTTCGCTCTCCCACAAGCCGTCCGGTTCGGAGGGAGGCAGATTTTCGCCGAGCCTGCCGAGGGGAAGCCCGACGATCTCTGGAATGCCGCACACGGTCGCAAAGAAACGTCGGTCGCGGGCCAGGACCGCTTCGCCGCGCGGTTTGGTCAGGTAGACGAGCAGATCAGGCCGGTAGGTTCGGATGCTGAGCGCGATCTTCGCCAGCGTAAGCGGGTTCCGAGTGCCGACCGGATAACTCATGTAGCCGGTAATCAGGCCGGAGTTATCGAGGATCGCCGAAGCCGGCGCAGCCTTACCGTGTACCGGCTGGTTTGAGAGCATGCGGCGTTGCGCATGCGGGAAAAGCCGGGCTACCAGGTGCAGCGACGGCAGCACCACCATGGTGTCCCCAAGAGAGCCGAGCCGATAGATAAGAATCCGGCGTACACGAGACCGTTCCGCCGGATTTTGGTTCAGCTCGGGCATGCTCTCGTCGCTTCTTCGTTCCGCTACCGGCCCACCGTCGCGAGCATCTGGCTCTCGATCCAGGCGTATGTCTTGGCCATGCCGTCGCGCAGCTTGATTGAGGGCTCCCAGCCAAGGTACTTCTGGATGAGGGCGTTGTCAGAGTTGCGGCCATTGACACCCTTTGGGGCGTTGAGATTGTAGCGACGCTCGAGCTTGATGCCGGCGATGTCCTCGACAATATCGACGAGCTGATTGATGGTTACCAACTCGCTCGAGCCCAGGTTAATCGGCTCATCAATTTCGCTTTCGAGGATCGCCTGCGTGCCGTAGGTACAGTCGTCGATATACATGAACGAGCGGGTCTGGTGTCCATCGCCCCATATCTCTATCTCGTGTTTGCCGCTTTGCTTGGCCTCGATCACCTTACGGCACATCGCCGCCGGCGCTTTCTCGCGGCCGCCCTCATAGGTGCCGAGCGGGCCGTAAACATTGTGATATCGCGCGACCCTCGTCGTCAGTCCGAAATCCTCCTCGAAGTGACGGCACATGCGTTCGGAAAAAAGCTTCTCCCAGCCGTAGCCGTCTTCAGGGAGCGCCGGGTAGGCGTCCTCTTCCTTGAGCGCCACGACGTCGGGGTTGGTCTGCTTCTCGCCGTTGTAGACGCAGGCAGAAGAGGAGAAGAAAAAGCGCTCCACACCGGCTTCGCGCGCGGCCATTAGCATGTGGGTATTGGTCAGCACGCTCAACATGCACAGGGCCTTGTTGTTTTCAATAAAGCCCATTCCGCCCATATCGGCGGCAAGCTGGAAGACAACCTCGGTGCCATCGGCGGCGGTATCACAGTTGGCGCGATCGCGCAGGTCGAGCGAGAGGTTTTCTACACCCTTTGAGGTCTGATACCACTCGTCAAGCGGTTTCACGTCGACAGCACGTACCACGTTGACGCCTTTGGACAGTAGATCCTTGACCAAATGTCCACCAATGAAACCACCAGCGCCGCACACCACTACCTTTTCGTTCTTCAGTTTCATCCGCGCCACCTGTTTTGCCTGTCTGTGATCAGAACTCTTCGTTTCGCTACTCAAGTTAAGCAGCAGTTCCCTACGCGATCTCGTGCATTCTCGACGGTTTCGCTACCCTGTTTCGAAGCCGTGCCCACGATTCTGGATAGCAATCCGCAGGGTAGTGGCCTCAGTATCTTTCCGTTCGTCACCTGCGTCAAGGAGAGCGCGCCCTTTAGTAACGTTCAGGTCGCGCTCCGCTTCCGCTTTCGCCCGCTAGCGCGTCGCCGACGGCAATGCCATGTGGCTTGCGCGAGTGGATGCTTCGCGAATCGGCATTCCGTCCTGCCGTCCTACGCTCTGATATGTGAAGCCTCGCGCCGCCATATGCT
>CAXTSA010000299.1:0-4009 GCA_964246755.1 uncultured Acidobacteriaceae bacterium | reverse complement strand
GGCCATTACGCAACTGGAGCGGAGCGCGCCGAGCTCCAGGCGATCTGCGTCCGGCACAATCTCGCGCTGATTGTCGATGAGGTCTTCCTCGATTACGCCTGGGATGACCGCAAGCCGCACAGCTTCGCCCAGGGCCCACACCCGGCCCTCACATTCGTTCTCAGCGGTGTCAGCAAAATCGCCGCCTTGCCCCAGATGAAACTCTCCTGGCTGGCAATCTTTGGACCCGGCGCGCCGCGCGAGGAAGCACGCGCCCGGATCGAGGTCATCGCTGACACGTTTCTCTCCGTCAACGCCCCCGTGCAGCAAGCCCTGCCGGCGTGGCTCGCCGGCTGCGGAGCAATGCAGCAGCAGATTCGCGCTCGCGTCGCTGCGAACCTTGTGACGCTCGACGCCGGGCTCCCCGGCTCACCCATCTCGCGGCTCACCGCGCAAGGCGGCTGGTACGCCGTGCTCCGCGTCCCTGCGCTCGAAGATGATGAGACACTTGCAACCGCACTGCTCCGGCGCTCGGGCGTGCTCGTCCACCCCGGCTCGGCCTTCGGCTTCCCAGCCCAGGGCTGGGTCGTGATCAGCCTGCTATCCGAGCCGGAAACATTTCTCGAGGCGACCACCGCTCTGATTCGACACTGCCGCTAAGCCTCGTCCCCCACGTTAGTTAGAACAACAAACCTCAACCGAAGCATGAGTTGCGCTTACCCCCACCCGCACTCCGCGCGCCGGAGACCGCATAATAGTCTTTATGGCAAATCGCAATGAGTGGACCGAGTGGCACCTCACTCCCCATGGCTGGAAGCGAGGCTCGACCCGCGTACAGGGTGTCGGCAACACGTGGGTCGATGAGCCCGAGGACCGGGTGCTCTCCTACGTGTACAAGGAAGTGCAAACCGGCAGCTCCCCGGAAACAAAGGTGAGCTCCGAAGAGACCTGGAGGTCGAAGACGGCCACCGGCACCGAGGCCCTCCTGCGGGAGCACGGCGCCAGCCCGCGCCAACTCTAGCGCAGCAAAAAGGAGGCCGCGCAGGCCTCCTTGCTTTCCATGCAACGCTCCTACAGCCCTACTTCTTCACCGGAGCTCCCTGCGTCGTCTTTGTGCCTTGCAATACGGAGTGCCCGGCCCCTGCGCTCTTCTGCAGCAGGATCGTCAAACCGATGCTCGTGATCATGAACGCAACCGCGCACCAGGTGGTCGTCTTTGAAAGAATATTCGAAGCCCCGCGCGGACCGAAAGCCGTCTGCGAACCCTGCCCGCCGAACGCGCTGGCCAGGTCGGCGCTCTTGCCCTGCTGCAGCAGGATAATCCCGATCAGGAACAAGCAGAGGATCACGTGAATAATGGTAAGCAGAATCGTCATAGGTGCGTATTCCTGGCGCTCGCGCCGAAAGATTTTGGTGCGGAAGGGGGGACTTGAACCCCCATGCCTCTCGGCGCCACCCCCTCAAGATGGTGTGTCTGCCATTTCACCACTTCCGCATTGCATCGGCAGCGCCCGCACTTGCGCTCGCTCCGCTACGAGCCTGAGTATAGCAAAATGTCCCTTTCGGCATCTGACCGGCAATGAGGCAAAGCCTGAGAGTTCTCTTGTTCGGCTCGACCGGCATGATCGGAGGCGGCGTTCTCCGCGAGGCCCTTCTCGACCAAGCGGTGCAGCAAGTCATCGCGGTCGGCCGCAGCGCGCCTTCCGTACAGCACCCCAAGCTCCGCTCCATCGTCCACCACGACCTCTTCGACCTCGCCCCCATCGCGCAGCAGCTTGGCCCCCTGGACGCCTGCATCTTCTGCCTCGGCGTCTCCTCCGTCGGCATGGAGGAAGCAGCCTACCGTCGCATCACGCACGACCTCACGCTCTCTGTCGCCCAATTCCTCTTGGCCCGCGACGATCGCATCGGGTTCCTCTACGTCTCGGGCGCAGGCACCAGCGGCACCAGCCGTGCAGCCTGGGCCAGGATCAAAGCCCAGACCGAGGACGACCTCCTCGCGATGCCCTTCCGTCTCACCTGCATGCTGCGCCCCGGCGCCATCATCCCCCTGCACGGCATACGCTCCCGCACCGCGCTCTACCAGGCCCTCTATACAGCGCTTCGCCCTCTCCTGCCGCTGCTGCGCCGCTTCCCAAAACATGTCACAACCACCGAGCAGCTCGGGCGAGCCGCCCTTAGCCTCGCTCGCTCCGCCACAGGCAAGCGCATCGTGGAATCCGCAGACATTAACAGCATCCCCATCAACCAGGTCGAACCGGCCCCACGATGATCGCAGCCGCCGTCGCCCGGCTCGGCCCCGGCCCCCTGACCGAGCAGTCTATCTCCGAGCACGTCCGCCCGCTCTTCTCGCGCACCCTGGCGCGCCCTGGCATCTACCTGGCAAACCACACCCTGGGCCGCCCGCTCGACGCCATGCACACGGATCTGCAGGAAGGCGCTCAGCTCTGGAGCGACACCCTGCGCGATGCCTGGCCGCCGTGGCTGGCCGAGGAGTCCAGTTACCGCGCCGCACTCGCCCACTTACTCGGTCTTCAACGCCCCGACTGTGTGGTCCCGAAAACCTCGGCCGGCCAGGCGCTGCGCACGGTGCTCAACACCTTGCCCCAAGGCGCCACCGTGCTCACCACCCGCGAGGAGTTCGCCTCGGTTTCGGTGGTTCTCGCACAATATCAGGCATCCGGGCGCTTGCGGGTCGTTTTCGCCGCGCCGGCAGCCAATGGTCGCTGGTCTCCCCATCGAGTCATCAAGGTGCTGCGGAGCGAACCCCATGTCTCCCTCGTCGTCCTCTCGCATATCTTCTATGCCGACGCGCAGGTCTTCGCCGACCTGCCGGAACTCTCCGCCGAATGCCGCGAGCACGGAGCCGAACTGCTGGTCGACTGCTATCACTCGCTCGGAGTGCTGCCGCTTTCCATGGCCGAGTTAGCCTGCGATTACCTGATCGGCGGCTGCTACAAATACCTGCGCGGCGGCCCCGGCGCTGCTTTCCTCGCGCTCGCGCCGCACCGGGCCGACAGCGCCCCGCACGACTCAGGCTGGTTTGCGCAGGAGCCGGGCTCGAGCCCATGGCGAACACACGGGCCGGCCTTGCGCCAGGGCGGCGACGGCTGGCTCGACGGCACCCCGCCCATCCTCACCTACTACCAGGCCCGCAGCGGCCTCGCCTTCACCCGCGCCCTCGGCGTCGAGCGCCTCCGCGCCTACTCGCTCGGGCAACTCCAGCTCCTTCGCGCTCTGCTGGCCGAGTGCGGCATCGCAAGCCAGGGCGGCGACGCCGCGCACGGCGCATTCCTCACCATCGAAACGCCGCACGCCCCAAAAGTAATTCAGGCGCTGGCCGAGCAGGGAATCGTCGTCGACCAGCGCGACGGACGCATCCGCCTCTGCCCCGACCTGCTAACCACGCAAGCGGAGCTGTGCGAGGTTGCGCGTGAGCTTGCTTCCCACTTAGCACTCTCCTAACCTGAGCCGGAGGCGCGCTTGCCCTTAAAGCGGCTCGCCCGAATCAAGCGCCGCGAACAACGCAGCCACGTCGAGATACATGGCCGTACCCTCGATTTCCAAGCGCTCCCGCTCTACCCAGAACGTCCCCTCGCAAGTCTCCGCGGTGCGTGTCTCGGGGTCGACAAGCCAGATGTGCCGGATACCCATGGCCTGGTAATCTTTGGCACGCTTTTTCAGCGAGGAATAGCTGTCGTCCGGGGAAAGCACCTCGATCGCAAGCAGCGGCGCTTCGACCAAGACCTGCGGGTGCGGTCCCGCCCAGTCCACGACAACGTCGGGCAGGCGGACGCGCGTGTCTAGTACCCGCGTGCGAACCTCCAGCGATGCTTGCACGCTCCACTCGCGCTGATGTTGCAGAAACCAGGCGAAAATGAGTCCTTGAAGCCTGCCGTGATCCCAGGTGCCCAACGGCTTCTCCTCAAGCCTACCGTCGATAAACTCCACGTCCGGCCGGTAGCTCGTGCTCAAGTACGTTTCTATCGAGATGAGGGATGCGTGGGCCGCCATGGCACTAGCCTACAGC
>CAXTSA010000298.1:0-4018 GCA_964246755.1 uncultured Acidobacteriaceae bacterium | reverse complement strand
GCTACACCGAAGGCAACAACCTGTCGCTCGCTGCCTGGGTCGAACGCGCATGGATGGCTCTCGGCGGCCCCGCCTCCGTCGACTCCACCGCCCGCGAAAACGCCGAGGCCTTCTTCCGCCTGCTCGACACCCTTGCCCCGAGCGGTACCGACGTGCTGCGCGGCGACTTTGCCCAGCGCCTCGCGAAACTATGCGCCGCCCCCAACACCCAGGTCAGCGAGCGCTTCGGCGTGCAACTGATGACCATCCACAAAAGCAAAGGCCTCGGCTTCCAGGTCGTGCTGCTGCCCGGCCTCGAGCGACAGCCAAGAGGCGATGCGACCGAGCTTGTAGCCATTCTCGAGCGCGCCCACGCGGACGATGCCGCCCGCAACGAACTGCTGCTCGCCCCCATCGCCGACCGCGAGCACTCTGCACACGACGCCGCCTACGCCTGGGTAAGCCGGCAGCGCAAACAGCGCGAAGCCGACGAACGCCGCCGCCTCTTCTACGTCGCCTGCACCCGCGCCCGCACCCGCCTGCACCTGTTTGCCACCGTTGCCGTGAGAAACGAGAAGCTCGTGCGCCCCAACGAGTGCTCGCTTTTAGCAGCCGCCTGGCCGGCGCTCGAAGCGGAACTCGAACGCAAACGGAGTAGCCGCCCCGCGCAGCAGTCCGTAGCCCTCCAACAGGCTTACGATCAGCTCACACAAAACGCCTGTCCCGCTGAGCGCAGCGGCGACGCCTGCGCCAAAGGACCTGCCTCCGACTTACCCCAACCATTCGCTGCCTCTCAATTACCCCTGCAAGCACAACTCCGCGAGCACACCCAGCCCGGCCTGTCACTCGCAGCCGTAGCCGACGAGCTCCCCAATCCGACCGAGCAAATCAACGCGCAAACCGTCGACCGGCTGCCCTCCGCCTGGGCTCCGAAGCCCTGGGCCCCCGACATCTCGGTCGGAACCGCCGCCCCGGCCCTGCCCCTTTTCCCGCGCACCGAAGGCTCGCTTGCCGCACGCGCACGCGGCAACGCCATGCATGCGCTACTTGAACGACTGGCCGCGCTCTTCGCGCTATCGCCCCCGCAAGCAGCCTGGCAGCACGAGCTCGAGCGCCTGGCCGAGCGCTCGCTCCGTATCGCCGCCTTTGCTCAACAGGCCGTACGCGCGGCAGCCGGCGAGCTCACCCGGCAAGCGCTCGCGGTCGCCGCGTCCGAGACCGGCCGATGGCTGCTCGAGCCGCACCCCCGCGCCCTTTCCGAGAGCACGTGGCAAAGCTGGGACTCTGAAGGCAACCTGCGTACGCTGCGCGTCGATCGCAGCTTCGTCGCCGGTCCGGAGCCGGGGCAGCCCGGCGAGAGCTGCCTCTGGATCGTCGACTACAAGCTGTCCGAGGACGCCGACCGGCTCCACCACGGTCCTGAGCGCGAGGCGTGGCTGGAGCGGCAGCGAAAACAATGGAGCCCCCAGCTTGAAACTTACGGCGCCGCACTGGCCGCCGCATTGGATGAACGGTTACCGCTCCGCTACGGCCTCTACTTCCCGCAACTGCTGGAGCTGGTAACCTGGCCGGCCGAGGAAGCTGTCATCCTGCGCGAAGGGGCTGTGCCCCGATAAGGGCTATGCCCCAGTAAGGGCTAATGCCCCAGTAGGCTATGCCTCAGTAGAGCGACGCCAACTCTGTTGCAGTCCCTCTCGGGTCGTTCTGAGCCCGCGCCCGCGTCGCAAGCGCATAGCCGGCGGCGCGCGCGCCGAGAACCTGCGCCTTAACCATTCTCGACAACGTCTGCATCTGAGACGGCACTCCGATCAGGCATGCGGAAAAAACCTAACTCGTCGGCTGCGCATCTCCCGGCTGCGACTCCGCCCCGTTCAACCGCGATGGCGGCACATAATGCCGCACATCCGCTCCCCGAATCCAGAAAATCACATCCTCGGCGATATTCGTCGCATGGTCCGCCACCCGCTCCAGCGAGCGCGAAATCACAAGCGCGTTCAAGGCCTGCGGCGTCAGCTGCGGCTGCTCGCGCATCACGTTCAATAGCGCAAAATAAGCGTTCTCGTTCAGCTTGTCCACCGCGTCATCCAGCGTCAGCACACCCTGCGCCGCCTGCGCATCGCCCTCCACAAAGGACTGCAGCGCCCTGCGCACCATGTCCGTCGCCAGCCTCGCCATGTGCGGAATATCCACCGGTAGGTCCGCCGTGGGAAACGCCTGCATCTCCCGTACGCGTTCCACAATATTCACCGCCGAATCGCCCACCCGCTCCACATCGGCGTTGATCTTAATCACCGCCAGAATGAACCGCAAGTCGATTGCCATCGGCTGCTCCATCGCCAGCAGGTCCAGCGCCATCTGGTCGATTTCCCGCTCATACCGGTTGATCAGCGGCTCGGAGTTTTCAACCAGCTCCGCCAAGGCGAGATCGCGCGTGCGGTACGCCTCGATTGCCCGCTCGATCGACTGCTCGGCGATGCCCGCCATCACCAGGATTCTCTCTTTCAGGTCGCCAAGACTTTGATGAAAACGCACTCGCATTAGCCAAACCTCCCGGTGATGTAGTCCTCGGTACGCTTGTCCCCGGGGTTGGTGAAGATCTTGTGGGTCACGTCGAACTCGACCAGCCTCCCCGACAGAAAAAAACCGGTCCGCTCCGCCACCCGCGCCGCCTGCTGCATGTTATGCGTCACAATCACGATCGTGTACTGCCGCTTCAGCTCAAAAATCAGGTCCTCGATTTTCGCCGTCGACACCGGATCCAGCGCCGAAGCCGGCTCGTCCATCAGCAGCACTTCCGGGTCCACCGCCAGCGCCCGCGCTATGCACAACCGCTGCTGCTGCCCGCCCGACAGGCTCGCCCCAGACTTCTTTCGCAGGTCGTCCTTGACCTCATCCCACAGCGCCGCCTGCTTCAACGAGCGCTCCACAATCTCGTCCAGCACCCGCCGGTTTCTGAAACCGTTCAGCTTCAGCCCTGAAGCCACATTGTCGTAAATCGACATCGTCGGGAACGGGTTCGGCCGCTGGAACACCATCCCCACCCGCCGCCTGATCTCCACCGGCGCGGCCTCCCGGTAGATATCGAGCGGGCCAATCCGCACCGTGCCCTCTACCCTGCCCGCCGCCGCGGTCTCATGCATCCGGTTCAGGCAGCGCACAAAGGTTGACTTGCCGCATCCCGACGGCCCAATCAGCGCCGTCGCCTGGTTCGCCGGAATATTCAGGTTGATCTGAAACAGGGTCTGGTGCGTCCCGTACCAGGCGTCCAGCTCCTTTACCTCGATTCCGACGCCCACGTTAGCTTGCCCCTTTCAAAATCCCGCGCCCGGCTACGTACCGCACCAGCGCCACCGAGACCACAATCAGCACGATCAGCACCAGCGACCCGGCCCACGCCAGCCGGTGCCAGTCGTCATACGGCGAAATTGCATAGATATAGATCTGCAGCGGCAAGGCCGCGATCGGCTGGTTCAGATTCGTGCTCCAGAAATTGTTCCCGAACGCCGTAAACAAGAGCGGCGCCGTCTCCCCGGCTACCCGCGCAAACGCGAGCATACAACCCGTAATCACCCCCGGCGAAGCTGTCTTAAGCGTGATCGACACGACCGATCGCCAGTTCGGCACCCCCAGGCCCAGCGCCGCCTCCCGCACCGAGTTCGGCACCATCAGTAGCATCTCCTCGGTCGTGCGCGTAATCGTCGGGATCATCATGATGCCAAGGGCCACCCCGCCCGAGAACGCCGAAAAATGCTTCTGCGGCAGCACAATGAGCGAATACACCGCAATGCCCATCACAATCGACGGCACGCCGTTCAGTACATCGGCGGTAAACCGGACAGCATGAGCGAACCGGCTACCCCGCCCAAACTCCGCCAGAAAAATCCCCGCCGCAATCCCGATCGGCACCCCCAGCAAGCTCGCAATCCCAAGCACCACGCCCGAGCCCACAATGGCATTCGCCATCCCGCCGCCCGCCATCCCCACCGGCTTCGGGATCTGCGTAAAGAACGCCAGGTTCAGCGACGAAGCTCCCTTGTAC
>CAXTSA010000297.1:0-4022 GCA_964246755.1 uncultured Acidobacteriaceae bacterium | reverse complement strand
AGTCCGCGTTCAGCCACCCGCCCGCCCCCTCGAGCGCTTCGGGGTAGTCGAAATGGAACACCGTCACCCACGGCGCAATGCCCGCGTGCAGCAGCCCGTCCAGCAAGCGGTCATAGTAGCCCAGCGCCTTCTCGTTCACCGCGCCGCGGCCCTCCGGCATCACACGCGGCCACGCGATCGACAGCCTGTAGCTGTCCAGGCCCATTCCCCGCATCAGCGCGATGTCCTCCGCCCAGCGGTGATAGGTGTCGTCGGCGATCAGGTTGTTGCTGCCGTCCTTTACCTTGCCCGGCTCGTGGTCCAGCACCGACCACACCGACCGCCCCCCTCCATCGGCGTAGGGGTAGCCCTCCACCTGCATGGCCGAGGTCGCCGCGCCCCAGGCAAACCCCTTCGGGAACTGCGCTCCCCGCTCCGCCGGCGACCCGGCCAGCGCGCGCAGCGGACCGGCACCGCCGGCCAGCAGTGCCGCCGCGGCAGTCGCTTTCCCCGATCCGGCCAGAAACGCGCGGCGGTCTAAAACCCGTGGAAGATCACGCATAAGCTATCCAACCTGCTTTCCCGAAATTCCGTCTGTGCCACTCTAGCGGCGCGGCAAACCGCTACGCAAGCGCGCCGCTTCGGGCGAAGCAAGTTGTCAATCCCACGGAAGTCGCAGCCCCCCGGACGATCCCGCGACAAACCATGCTCCCGTCAAAACCCCCCATTTCTGGAGCGAGCTCCTGTCAAGCGCCCAGCAAACATTCCGAGCCGTCCCGACGAAGCCCATACGGTACGGAAGTACTGTGCGGACTGCATACTTATGCACCATCGCCAATTTCCATACATTTGCTGCACGCGAAAACGCGTAAAAAATGACAAGTTTGCGCGCCCTTTTCAGCCACTTTTGCCACCGGCGAAACCCCGCCCGCCAAGCCTTTCCACCCCTCGATCCCGACCGGCGGGAGGGCCATCCCGCCTCCCCGGTGCAAGCCCCACGCCGGCCGCCGCAAGCCGCGCAGGCGTTCTTCCCGCCTTTCGCGCTTTCGGACTGAACAGTTTCGCTGCACAGGCCGATAAGAGGAGCACAGGCCAGCCGCAGGCATCGCGCTCAGAGCGCAAAGGGTCTTCTCGAAGGGCAAGGAGCACATGTTTTCCATCATCGGCATCCTCGTTGTGTTTGGCGCCGTCATTGGCGGGTTTCTCATGGAAAAGGGGAACCTTGCCGTGCTAGTGCAGCCGGCCGAAATCGTCACCATCGTCGGCGCCGCGCTCGGCACCTTCCTCGCCGCTAACCCCATGCATGTCATCAAGGGAGTGATGGGCGGCCTCACCGGCGTGCTCGCCGGCTCCAAGTTCCCCAAGCAGCGCTACCTGGACACGCTCAAGATGATGTTCGACCTGTTTACCAAAGCCCGAAAAGAGGGCATGGTCTCGATCGAAAGCGACGTTGAAGAGGCCGATAAAAGCCAGATCTTCCAGAAGTATCCGAACTTCCTCAAAGACCACCACGCGCGCGACTTCGTCTGCGACACCATGCGCATGGCCATCACAGGCGGCGTAAGCACCTTTGACGTCGACCAGATGATGGACCTAGATATGGAAGTACACCACAAGAGCGCCGAGCAGCCCACCGGCGCGCTGACAACCGTAGCCGACGCGCTGCCGGGCCTCGGTATCGTAGCCGCGGTACTCGGCATCGTGATCACCATGGGCTCGCTCGGCGGCCCGCCCGAGCAGATCGGCCACAAGGTCGCCCCCGCGCTGGTCGGCACTTTTCTGGGCATCCTGCTCTGCTACGGCCTGCTCGGCCCGCTCGCCTCCGCCATGGGCAAGCGCGTCGGCGATGAGCACGGCTACTACTACATCCTTCGCGTCGTCATGCTCTCCTTCATCAAAGGGATGTCGCCCATCCTGGCAGTGGAAATGGCCCGTCGCGCCATCCCCGCCCACGTGCGGCCCAGCTTTACCGAGATGGAGAACGTCTGCCGCGGAAAGGGCGCCGAAAGCGCACCGGCGAGCTGACACATGGCCACTCCTCCACCGCCTGTCCTGCTCATCAAGAAGAAAGCGAACCATGCCGGCCACCATGGAGGCGCGTGGAAGGTCGCGTATGCGGACTTCGTGACCGCACTGATGGCCCTCTTCATCGTGCTTTGGCTGATGAGCAGCACCAGCAAGCAGGATCAGCAAGTAATCGCCGGGTACTTCCGCGACCCCAACGGCACAGCCGTTCAGAAAGGCTCTGACCAGTCCGGCACGGGCGAAAACATCCTGCTCAACAAGCAGGACATGACCAAGCTCAAAGCCGCCCTGCAACAGTCGATCCACCGCGTCGACCCGCTCGACAAGCTCAAGAAACAGATCGAGATGACCATCACGCCCGAAGGCCTGCGCATTGAGCTGATGGAAGATCCAAGCGGTACCTTCTTCGAAATCGGCAGCGCCCAACCCACGCCGGTGCTTGTGTCTATCCTGAAAGTGCTGTCCGCACAGCTCGGTGGTCTGCCCAACCGGATTTCGATTGAAGGCCACACCGACGCGCAGCCCTACTCGAACGAGAAGATCTACAGCAACTGGGAGCTCTCCTCGGATCGCGCCAATGTGGCTCGGCGGTTAATGCAGACCAGCGGCGTGCGCCTGAACCAGGTGTCGCAGGTGCGCGGCTTTGCCGACCAGCGCCTGCGCGATCCGAAGAACCCCTTCAACGCAGCCAACCGTCGCATCTCGCTCATCGTGCAGTATCTCGACGCAGGCAAGGACATGCCCCTCGCGGCGGCGGCGACCAACGGACCCGTCCCCCCCGGCGGCGATGCGGAAAAGAAGCCTGCTCCCGGCAGCCCTCAGGCAAACCATGCCCGCGGACCCTCGACGGAAAAACAGCAGGGCTCTGCAGGGCAGTGAAGCGGAAACAGCCGACAAATCGGGGCCAGAAATGGGCTCGAACAATGAGGACGCATCCTCATCCGGAACCGCGCATTCCGTAATTGTGTGCAGAAGTGGGAAAAATGAGAGACACGTTAGTACCGTGAGACATCATTCTTGCCTTGGCGCTTTCCCAGGCTCCGGTATAGTCGGTCCTCAGGAACCCACATATCATGGATCGCAACGGACTGCTCCCGCACGAGAACGGGCAGCCTTCGGCATGGCACGCCCTTGGGGACGCGCCCTTACGGAGTGCTCCCCCCGCAATTCCCACAAGCTCGGTCGCCGAACCGATCGAGCCTGTACGCATCCTGGTCGTTGAGGACGACGTCCCACTCGCCCGTCTTCTCTGCTCGTGGCTTCACGCGGAGAACTTCGCCGGAGAGGTCGCTCATGATGGCGAAGAGGCGCTTGCGAAGCTGAAAACCACCGCTTTCCAGCTCGTGCTGCTCGATCTGAACCTCCCGAAGATGGATGGGCTCACGTTGCTGGCAAGACTGCATGCGGAGCAGGCAGCCTTGCCCGTTATGGTGCTCACCGGCCGCAGCGGGACCGAAACCACGGTCATGAGCTTGAACGGAGGCGCCGATGACTGCCTCGTCAAACCGTTCTCCCTGGTGGAGTTGCTGGCGCGGATCCGAGCCCTGCTGCGCCGACGGCCTTCTCCCCCTATCGGCATCGCGCCGGCGATCCAGCCTGGTCTCCTGCTCAATCGCGAAGAGTATCGGGTGGAGCGCGATGGCCGCCGGATCGAGCTCACCCCGCGGGAGTTTGCTTTGCTCGATTTCCTGATGCAGCACTCGCCCAAGCCTGTCTCCCGTGCGACTCTGATGGAGCAGGTGTGGCAGATCCCGTTTGACCCGACCACCAACATCGTCGACGTTTATATGAAATACCTACGCGACAAGGTGGACGGGGCGGGAGAACAGAAACTCATTCGCACCGTGCGGGGGGTCGGCTATGCACTTGCTTGTGCTTAACTCCCCGGCTCCGGTGCACCGCAACGTTCGGCACGAGTGTAGAAGAACACACGCTCCCCGGGCGCTTACTCGCCCAGCCCAAATGGAACAATCAGGAGAACAGCAGTGCCGGCCCCCCCCTTTCTCCCCATGCGTGCC
>CAXTSA010000296.1:224-4085 GCA_964246755.1 uncultured Acidobacteriaceae bacterium | reverse complement strand
CCCGATAGACCATGCGAGCTGGCTTGAACCCGGCTCCGCTGCAAGCAGGCGCGCGCTAGGAACCGTGCACAAGAACCAGAGCACGAAAGCCCCTATTAACAGGCTGGATGAAAGTCTCACGCGTGAACCTCATTCGTAAGGAGTTCGAGACAGACCAGCAGCGAGACCAGCAAGCAGAGGGGGAAGCATATCCAGTACGTATGCGCCAGGGCAGCCGAGCTGTCGATTTCAAGCAGCATGGAACCCCATGACGGCAGAGGTTCCCCCACGCCGAGCCCCAGAGTGCCCAGATTCGCTTCCGCCATGGTGTAGGCGGGAACGCAAAGAAGGAACTGGGGCAGCAGGAGCGGAACAAGATGGGGTAGCAAGTGGGACCGGACCAGCTGCGTGGTGCGCAGGCCGGCGGCGCGCCCATGGAGCAGCCAGTCGGCGCTGCGAATCGCCCCCGCGCCGGAGTGAACTGCCCGTGCGCAGGCCGGCCATCCAAGCAGGCCGAGAATCAAAAATGTGATCGCGGCCGAACGCAGGGGAGACAGCGTGAGAGACAGACCTGAGCGCACCATCATGAGCAGAAACAGCCACGGGAGAGCTAAAAAGGCGTCGCAGACCAGCAGCAGAATTGTGCTGAGGGCGGAAGGCGCAAACGCCGCCAAAATGCCAATCGCACCGGCGAGAGCGGTTGTGAGCGCCGAGGCGCAGGCAGCGCCTGCCAAGCCGAGCAAGGACGCGACCGCAACGCGAACCAGCCGGTCTCGTCCGAGCGCATCGGTGCCCGCAGGGTGCGCGTGCGAGGCTTCGCTGAACGCGGTAGCGCGGTCTTGCGTGGCGTAGCCCGGGCCGCCACGCCATGCAATGGCGGCTGCGGCGGCTAGCAGAAGTGCGAGACAAAGGGCGGCCCAAGGACGCATCAGGTAGCCTCCAGACGGTGGGCGCCAGTGCGTACAGACTCGCTCAGCATGCCGGCAAGGCCAACGGCGGCAGCCATGAGCAGCGTGACAGCGAGCAGGACCGGCGCATCGCGGTTCATCGCCGCGGTCCAGGCAAGCTGTCCAAGTCCTGGAACATCAAAGATCACCTCGGCTGGAACGGCCGCACTGAGCGTCAGCACAAACGACATGGTTCCCAGTGCAAGCAGGTGTGGCACGAGAGCTGGAAGAAGATGGGCGGCGGCAATGCGGCTCGAGCCCAGCCCCTGTGCCCGCGCGTAGACCAAATGGGGTGCGCGCCATGCCAGGCGCAAAAGCCTGTAGAGAAAGGAGAAGTCGCGTGCGCCAGCCAGGACGGCAAGTGCCAGAGCGGGCCCTCCTGTGTCGCAGAGGAGGCACAGCGTCGCCAGGGCGCCAATGGGAATCGAAAGCAGAATAGCTGTCGACAGACTAAGGAATGCGTCTGCGTATGGGCCGGGGCTTGCGCTGAGCGGCAGTGCCAACGCCAGCGCGAAAAGAAAGCTCGACAGCGTGGCCCGGCTTACTAGACTGGCTGTGACGAGAAGACGGGGCCGGATGAGTTCAGAAACAGGCACATCGTATTGGCGAGACTGCCCAAAGCTTCCATGCGCCCAGGAGCGAACTAGGGAGGCTGCCATGCGGGTTACGGAACCGTCCAAGGCTCGTCGGGTTGTAAGCTCACCCCGAACGACGCTCGCGTATTGGGCGTTCATTTCACGCACGTCGGCGAAGTATCCGGGAGCGAATCGGGTAAGCAGCAGAGTTCCGGCATAGACGAGAAGCAGCAGGAGTACCGTGCGGCCCCCTCGGTGGAGCATTCGCGAGGCGAATCTCATGCAAGCTCCAGGTGGCGAGAGCTGTGCCGGTTCGCTTCCGCGACCCCAGTCATGTATGGGGAATGCAACCCTGCCGGGAGGGTTTCGTCTGCGCTCATGGTGCGAGCCGCAAGCGGCATCGCCTGGTGTACCGGCTCGCTTGGAGACGTCAGCCGTGATCCCGGCGCGTGTTCAGGCGCTCCGCTCGAAAACTCCGATGCAGCTTCCGGCGGCTTCGGCGTTCGATCCCGTTCGCCTTTGTCTTCGCGAAAAGCTTTGATCGTTTCCAGCGAAAGAAAGAAGTCCGGTGCCACTGCTTCGAGAACACGTAGTTGCTCTCGTGAAAATGCATTTTCCGCTTTCGCGTAGAAGGAAAATACGCCGAGGATTGCGCCGTCCGAGCCCAGGAGTGGAATCGCCAGAGCCGAGCGCAGTTCCGCCGCGTTTCCTGTGAAGTGGGGCTCTACGGAAGGATTGCCATTCACAATCGGCCTGCCGCTGAGCGCTACCCAACCTGAAATTCCTTCACCTGAAAGCACATTCCGGTTCGAAAAGAAGGGCGCCGCTTCAGGGCTGACGGCTTCCGGCACAAGCGTGTCGCCATCTTTGCTATAGAGCACGAAGCAGTCGAACGGCAGAACCGGGCGCAAGCGCGACGCCAGTACGGCGGCGGTTTCCTGTGGGCTGAGCGTGTAATCGGGGGACCGGCTCATGCGCAAGAGGCCCCGCATTCGCTCGAGCACTTCGTCCCACTCTTCTGCCTGGAGCACGTGTCCGAGCGCAGGGGAGGTCCCCTTTGCCGCAGGTTCCGCAGTGCCGCCGTGTTCCTGCGCGAAACCGGCGCCCGGGGCCAAGCCGCGCTTCACCGCGACATCCGTATCGAGCCGCTTTAGTCTTTCCCCCTCGCGTCGGGCCAACTGCTCGATCGCGAGATAGCGCTGCTCCAAAGCGTCCACCACCGCCGGGTCGAACTGCGTTCCCGCCATTTCCCTGACGACCGCCATTGCTTGGGGAAGACTCATGGCGCGCCGATAGGGCCGGTCCGACGCCAGCGCGTCGAAGCAGTCGACCACCGTGAGAATGCGGGCGCCGATCGGGATATCCGCGCCTCGAAGCCCGTCCGGGTAGCCCATCCCGTTCCACCATTCATGATGGGCGCGCACGATCGGCACCACCGGATATGGAAAGTCGACCCGTTCGAGGATGTCGGCACCGACTACCGGGTGGATTTTCATCTTCTCGAATTCATCCTGCGTCAGCTTGCCAGGCTTATTGATGATGTATTCCGGCACGGCAAGTTTGCCGATATCGTGCAGCGTCGCGGCGGTGAGAACAGCCTGCATCTCGGGCGGACTCAAGCGGAGTGCCTGCCCGATTTCAGACACATACACGCGGACGCGGGTCAGGTGGTCGTGGGTGCCGCTGTCCTTGGCTTCAATAGCCATGGCCAAACCTTCGATCGCCCGCAGATGCAGCGCTTCCATGTCAGCGATATGCTGCTGCCTGTCGCGTAGGCGCGCGACCTGTCCGTTGTATGAGCGGTAAATGGTGTAGGCGATCGGCGCGACCAGCAGGGAGGTGGCCCAGCCGTAATGAAGGCTCAGGAAGTCCGCCAACGCCGAAAGCGCTGCACCTACCAGGTAAAAGGGCAGATACCAGCTGAAGGTTTCAGACCAGAGCCGCAACACCTTTTCGTTCTTGGTCCAGCCCATGACTGTGGCAAGAGGCAGAGTGTTGGATAGAAAATAAGCGGCTGCTGCCACGGACAAGGCCGGCGCCGCGGAGAAGTGAAGCGCAAGCATGGCCCGGTACACCCAAAAAGCAGCTGCCGTTGCATTAACCGCGTTGGCTACATTGAACGCAGTCTGGACCACGGTAAACATCGCCTGTACGCGAAAGTTGCACTGTGCGAACACGGAAAGTGCAGCTAGCGCGACGGTTTGCTCCAGCGAAAGCTGCATGACACCCAGGAAGATGAACGGGAAGTTCACCGACATGCTGCTGTCCCTCTTGGGCATCGGAACCTTCATCCCGGAGCTCAAAAGCACAGCCAGCAGGTAGGCCGCAAAACGCCACCAGTGCTCGCCACCGTATCGTGG
>CAXTSA010000296.1:0-214 GCA_964246755.1 uncultured Acidobacteriaceae bacterium | reverse complement strand
CCAACTAACCAGCGCCTTGACGCGAACCGCCATGAGCCCGTTATCGCCACTTGTGCCGTTTTTGTTCAGTGACTTTCGTCATCACGTGCACGAAAAAGCCGAGTCAGCGTCAGACGGCCTTGGGCAATACCGTAAGCGAGCTTAGTTGTCGAGAGGAAACGCAAGTGTCTACAGCCAATCTGTTGGTCTGTTCTCACTGGGAGCAATTCTCATT
>CAXTSA010000295.1:0-4086 GCA_964246755.1 uncultured Acidobacteriaceae bacterium | reverse complement strand
AAATGATGGTCCAAACAACTCGGAAAAATGCCCAGCATATGCCAAATGATTGACACTTGGGAAGTAAAATATGTTCTTAGAACGTAACCTTCGTCACGCAGCCGGAATAAATACTTCTTATTCTCCGTATTCTCATAGTTGGCGAGCACGCAGTTCCGTAAAAACGTATGCTCTCCGGAATCCAACATGGGCAGCGTCGAATCCAAAGAACAAGACGGTCTGGAGCCGTCACGAGCTATGAACCTTCTAAAAACTGCCTTTCTGCTCACCGCACTCACTCTCCTGCTCATGCTCATGGGAGAGCATTTCGGGGGGCAGCGCGGGCTGCTGCTGGGCTTTTTCCTGGCAGCCGGGATGAACTTCGTCTCGTACTTCTTTTCCGACCGGATCGCGCTCTCGATGTATCGCGCGCAGCCGGTCCAGCCGGGCTCGCTCCTGCGTGTCGAAGCAGCCCTGCAGCGCCTGGCCGCGCGCGCCAATATCCCTGCGCCGAAGCTTTTCGTCATCCCGCTCGAGACGCCGAACGCCTTTGCCACGGGTCGCAGTCCCCGGCATGCCTCGGTCGCGGTCACGGCAGGCATTCTTAACCTGCTTGGGGACGCGGAGCTCGAAGGTGTGCTGGCGCATGAGCTGGGCCACGTGCGCAATCGAGACATCCTCACCAGCTCCATCGCGGCTACCCTAGCGGGCGCAATCACGCTGGTGGCGCGCATGGGTTACTGGGCCTCGCTATTCGGCGGCTACGGCGGCCGCGAGCGGGATCGCGAGGGCGGCATCGGCGGGCTACTCATGTTGCTGCTCGCCCCGCTTGCGGCCATGCTGATCCAGTTCGCCGTGTCACGCTCGCGCGAGTACGCCGCCGACGCCTCCGGCGCGGAGTTAACCGGCGACCCATATGCGCTGGCCTCGGCGCTGGGCAAGCTCGAAGGCTACAATCGGCGGATGCCGTTCGCCTCATCGCCTTCGACCGCGCACATGTTCATCGTCTCGCCGATGGTCTCGGGCGCGTCCTTCGCCGAGCTGTTTTCGACGCACCCCTCCACGGCCAAGCGGGTCGAACGCCTGACCGGACACCCGGCGCAGCGCAGCTGATGAAAACACTGCTTCGCGTCGTGATCTCGCTCGTGATCGTGCTTTGGCTGGGGGCGGTGATGTTCTTTCCTCTGGTCGCCGCGATTGCCTTCCGCGTGCTAGGGGACCGGCACGCGGCGGGTCTGGTGGTACGCAGCAGCCTGCTGACCCTGCACAGCGAGGGCATGGTTGCCGGCGCCGCGCTGCTCCTGCTGCTGATTGCGGCCGGAGCTACGCGCACATACGGTCGCACGGTCATCGGTCCAGTTCTGTGCACGGCGGCCATGCTGCTGCTCACGGCGTTCTCGCAGTGGAACATCATGCCGCGCATGGAGGCCGACCGGATCGCCGCAGGAGGCGAGATCGACAAGGCGCCGGCCCAGGATCCGCACCGGATGGATTTCGACCGACTTCACACCGCGAGCGTGCAACTGGAGGAAGGTGTTCTGGTTGCGGGGATCGCCCTGGTTGCGCTGCTCGCCCGGCCGCCAAAGCTGCGCGCGTTTTCCTAGGCCGGGTGCAATCCGCTGAGCCGGCGGTTTACGCCTTGGCTGACCAGTCGTAGATCACTCCGGTGGCCTGCTCTGAGGCGGTCCAAAGCCTTGCACCACTGGCAGGGTCTGCTGCGCGCGGTGCGACTTTAGCCGGCACGGGGTAGCCTTTGAACTCCTGAAACCCATGCGGCCCGTAATAGCCGCCGGGCTCTGCCTGGGGCGCGGTGGCGGCGTAAAGCTGAGGCAGCGCTCCCTGCGCGTCGCTCTGGCCGAGGATGCTGAGAAGCAATGGAATGATGAACTTTGGCGGGCCTTGCAGCTTGCGCACGATGGCGGTGGAGGACAAGCCCGGGTGCGCTGACCAGCTTCGCGTGGTGCACAGTGCTTTGCTTTTGCAGTTCGCGGGCAAATACCAGCATGGCCAGCTTGGTTTGGCCGTAGCTCTTGAAAGGCGAGTAGCTTTTCACCTGGTGGAAGTCGTCGAGGGAAAGCTCGGCGCGCTTATGGGCGTTGCTGGAAAGGCTGACCACGCGCGGTGCGCCGGCTCGCAGCAGCGCAGGCAGCAGCAGGCCAGTCAGCGCAAAATGGCCCAGGTAGTTGGTGCCGAGCTGCAACTCGAACCCGTCCACGGTGATTTCGCGTTTGGGCTGGGCCATGATGCCGGCATTGTTCACCAGAATATCGACCGGCTCTCCGGCGGCAAGCACTGCTTCAGTAAAACCGCGGACGGAAGCAAGCGAGGAAAGGTCGAGTTGCGAGACAAAGACCTGTGCCGAAGGCTGCTCCGCCTTGATCGTTGCAGCGGCCGCATTGCCGCGTTCGAGCGAGCGGCACGCCATAACGACCTGCGCGCCGGCACGCGCCAGTTCGCGGGCGGTCTGGTAACCGAGCCCGATGTTTGCGCCCGTAACGATCGCGCGTTTGCCTTGCTGACTTGGGATCTGCTTCGCGGTCCAGTGTGCTGCCATGTGTGCACTCCTCTTACAGTTGCGTTTCTTTCCAAACCTTATACAGGCCCCATGCGGCGATCGTGCAGCAGTCCTTGATGGCGCCCGAGCGCAGCATCTGCTCAAAGTCGGCTACCGGCACCGCGTGCAAGCTCAGGTCGTCTTCTTCAGGGTCGAATTCCGGTTCTCCCTGCGTCAAATCGGTCGCGAGAAAGGCATGCTGCTGCTGGTTGCAAAAGCCGTAAGCGACGTACATCGGCCCTAGATACTGAAGCGAGCCGGCGCGCAGCCCTGTCTCCTCGCGCAGTTCCCCGGCGGCAAGCTCGCGGATATCCGCGTCGGGGTCTTCCCAGCCGCCCTGCGGGAACTCGAGACACACCTCGCCCACCGTATACCGAAACTGTTGCACCAGATACAGCATGTCGCCGGCCAGCGGCACAATCACAGCGCACGGGTCTTTCTCAACGACGCCGTAAACGCCGTGCGCTCCGTTTGAGCGCTCGATCGCGTCCTCGCGTACGCGCATCCAGCGGTTGCGATACACCTCGCGGCTAGCGAGCGTTTTGATAGCCATGGCAGCAGTGTACCTGCTGTAGCCGCGCGCGATAGATTGGGAGGGCGCAACCGAAAGGAGCTGGCGGGTGGCCGAAGCGATGTTTTTTCTAGGCATGGACGTGGGAACGGGCGGTACGCGAGCCCTTCTGATCGACGCGAGTGGTGCACTCGTCGCGTCCGATTCCAGCGAGCACGCGCCCTTTCGCGCCGAGCAGCCGGGCTGGGCCGAGCAGGACCCCGAAGACTGGTGGCGCGCCGCGCAGGAGGCGATCCGCGGCGTGCTCGCGCAGGCGCCCGCAAGCGCCGCGGCAAACATCGGAGCCGTGGGGCTGACCGGGCAGATGCACGGGGCTGTGCTGCTCGACCGGGACGGGGCTGTGCTGCGCCCATCGCTGATCTGGTGCGACCAGCGCACCGGCCCGCAGTGCGCCTGGCTGCACCGGGAGCTGGGGCGCGAGCGCCTCATCGAGCTGGTTGCAAACCCCGCGCTGCCCAACTTCACCCTCACCAAGCTGCTGTGGGTACGCGAGCACCAGCCGGAGATTTACGCGCGCATCGCCCACGTCCTGTGTCCCAAGGATTACGTGCGCTTCCGGCTGACCGGGATGTATGCGATGGATGTGCAGGAGGCCTCCGGCACGCTGCTGCTTGACGTGGCCCACCGCCGCTGGTCGGGCGAAGTGGCGCGGGCCGCGGGGGTAAGCGAGAGCTGGCTGCCGGAGCTGTTCGAGTCGCCCGACATCTGTGCGCGCATTGCCGACGGTGCGGCATCCGCGCCCGGGCTGGTCGCGGGCCCGCCGGTGGTGGCGGGGGCGGGCGCCCCGGGCGCCGGCGCGGTGGGCGTGGGCATCCTGGAGCCGGGTTCGGTTTCGGTCACCATCGGCACCTCGGGGGTGGTCTTCGCGGCCACCGCTGAGCCGTCCTTCGACAAGGGCGGCCGCCTGCACACCTTTTGCCACGCCGTGCCGGGTCGCTGGCACGTGATGGGCGTAACCCAGGCCGCAGGGCTAAGCCTGCGC
>CAXTSA010000294.1:0-4099 GCA_964246755.1 uncultured Acidobacteriaceae bacterium | reverse complement strand
CCCAAGTTAGGTAACGTGTGGATAACATTACATAAGTGATTACTTAGCTTTCACCGTGGTGAACAGCGGACAACCGGTTCCGCGCCCGGGCCCATGAGTGCGCGACGTACACTCGAGAGACGATGAATGCGCCTGCTACGCAGCCCGCGACCGAACCGGTGATTCGCGCAAAACCCGGCAGTCGCTTTCCCGAAGGACCGACTTTTCGATCGCGCGTACTGGCCGGCGACCTGTTCCGGCTCAACCCGCTGCCGTTTATGACCGAGAGCGCCCGGCGTTTCGGCGATCTTCTTCACTACGGCGCGGCGGGCCGCCATGTTTTCCAGGCGAATCACCCTGACCTGGTGCAGGAGATGCTTGTCACCGATGCCCGGCACCACCACCGTGGGCTCGTCATGCAGAAAGCCCAGATTGTGCTTGGCAGAGGACTGCTTTCCAGCGAAGACCCGCACCACATGCGGCAGCGCCGGCTGGCGCAGCCCGCGTTTCATCGCTCCCGCATTGCCGAGTATGGCCGCATTATCGGCGAATATGCCCGTCAAGCGACTGCTCCGTGGCGGGATGGCTCCGTTCGTGACCTGCACGGCGATATGCAGTTGCTCAGCCTCCGCATCGTGGGCAAAACACTGTTCGATTCGGAGCTTGAATCTGTCAACCTCCGCATCGCGCACGCCATCGAGGCGTTCATGGCGTTTCTGCCGCTCGCTTTCCTGCCTGCTTCCGAGCTGCTCTACAAGTTGCCGCTGCCGATGATGAACCGCATCCGGCAGTCTCGCCGCGACCTGGACCAGTTGATTTACGGATTGATCGCGGAGCGCCGCGCCGACGGCAGGGATCGAGGCGATCTGCTCTCAATGCTCCTGGCCAGCCAGGACACCGAAGGCGGCACCGGGAGCATGTCGGACAAACAGGTACGGGACGAGTGCGTCACGGCCCTGCTGGCCGGGAATGAGACTACCGCGAACGGCCTGAGCTTTGCACTCTGGCTCACCGCGCGGAACCCCGAAGCACAGGCACGCTTGCAGGCCGAAGCCACGGAAGCGCTCAGCGCCGGCGATGCGACGGCAGCCGATTACGCGGCACTGCCCTACGCGCACGCGTGCTTCGCGGAGGCCATGCGGCTCTACCCGCCCGTATGGACGATTGCCCGGACGGCGGCTGAGGAGTATCTCTGGCGCGGCTTCCACGTCCCGCGCGGGTCCATCCTGCTGGCGCCGCAATGGGTGGTGCACCGCGATGAACGGTTCTTTCCTGAACCGGAGGTGTTTCGGCCGGAGCGCTTTCTCGACGGGGAGAGGGACAGCCGGCACCGGTTCGCCTACTTCCCTTTCGCGGCGGGCAGTCGCCAGTGTATTGGCGAGGGTTTGGCCTGGATGGAGGGCGTGCTCATCCTGGCGACGATCGCGCGGGACTGGACGCTGGCGCCACCGGGAGGCGCGGGCGATTCCGACCGACTGGATCTGGACCCGAAGGTGACGCTTCGCGCTCGAGGTGGGGTGCCGTTGCGGCTCACTCGACGGAAAACACGCCTCGGGCCGCTCTAAACTTGCTTTCGCTTGCTCTTCGCCCTGCCGAGGCGTAATCTCGTTCCCATGAGCGAACAAACGGCGAATGTGCTCTTTCCGATACTCCAGGCCGAACACCCAAACTTAACCGGCATCGCGAGACTCGCGGCGGAAGCTACAGACGCCGGCTCCGGCCATCTGGTGCGCTTCCATGCCCTGCCGGTCAAGTCCGCGCTGAACCGCTCTGTTTCCAAGCGCAAGCTGTGGTTCGCACGCACGATCAATCCGTACCGGGGCTGCGAGTTCGCCTGCCGCTACTGCTATGCCCGCTACACGCACGAGTTCCTGAACTTCAAGAATCCCGAGGCGTTTGAGCGCGAGATTTACATCAAGCAAAACCTCGCCTGGCTGCTCGAGCAGGAGCTGCGGGGTTTTGACCCGGCCGAGGAAATTGCGATCGGCACCGCTACCGATCCGTACCAGCCGGTCGAACGCCAGGCCAGGATCACGCGGGCTGTCCTCGAGGTGCTTTCGCGGCAAAGTGGTTTGCGCATCGGCCTGGTGACCAAGTCCACGTTGATCGAGCGCGACATCGACCTGCTGCGGACCATTGCCGAGCGCAACACGCTGACCCTGCACATTACGGTGACTACTACGGACGCAACCCTGGCGCGCAAGCTGGAGCCGCGCGCTCCACGGCCCGATCTGCGCTTGTCGACGGTCCGGAAGCTTCGGACGGCAGGCCTGACGACCGGCGTGTTGTGCTCGCCGCTGCTGCCGGGCATCACCGATAACGGACCGGCGCTGAACCTTGTAGCCAGGCAGGCAGCCGAGGCAGGCGCAAGCTTTTTCTCAGCCGAGCCGCTATTTCTCAAGTCCTGTTCGCGAGAGACGTTCCTTCGCTTCATCGCGGAGGAGTTTCCAAAGCTCAGCACCGGCTACGCCGAGCGATACGGCACGGATGCGTTTGTAGGCCCGGCATACGCGAAGCGCATCCGCGCACTGGTTGCGAGCGTCACCCGACGCCATGGACTCGCGCACCGCACCATGGACACGATCCTGACCCGAGAGCCCACGGCCCTTACCGAGGGGCGCAAGAAACAGCCGGCCCAGGCGTCGCTCTGGTCGGAGGGCAATACGGCCAGAGCGTAGTGCCGCGGGACCTAGCGCGTGATGAGGACTTCGTAAAGATTATCTTTGGCGAGGAAAAAACGCGTGTTGGCGAAGGCCGAGAACAGCTTTTCGATATTGCGATTGGTATAGACGCGGCGAACCGGAAATTTCTCCGTCTCCTGCATCTCGACCGAGTCGGATTCGGTAAGGTGATAGCGGTAGTACTCCGTGTTGGGGCCTGTCATTTTGGTGTGGAAGATGGCGAGAAGACGCCCGCCGGGGCGCATAGCCTGGTGCAGCTCCCGGATGAGCGGCTGGACTAGCGGTTCCGGGATGTAGTCGAGCGCGGTCCAGAGCAGGACCACGTCAAACTCGCGTCCACCGAAATCCATATTCTGCGCGAAAAAAGATTCCGTATCGAAGCCGGGCTGCTCGCCGGGCTCGGACGGGGGCAGCTCCCAGGTGCTTTTGAGCGCTTCGGTGGCGAGATCGGCCATCCAGATCCCGTGGCCGGATTCCGTCAGGTAATTGACGTTCGCCGGCGAGGTGGGGCCTACGTCGAGCACGCGCAGGTTGCCCTCCGCGGCGAGATGTTTTCGCAGGGCCGCCCAGGCGCTCGAGTGCCGCGGGATTCTGGGCCCGGACAAGCGTGTGGGGCTCTTGCCCTTCTGGTCGTCGCGCTTGGAAAACAGGCTTCGGAGCACGGGATATGGCCTCGCGTTTCATTACGCGTGTGATTGAGAGTGAGGTTCGATCTTGGGCGGAGAGAAGCTCTAGGGGAACTTTGATTCACTTGGAATTGGTCTGGTCAAGTCTTTTGGAATCCATGCAGGTCCAGACCGCTGAGGTGCTCAATCACAGGATCTCTAGCTGGTGCGCACCTGCGCGGAAGCCGGCGCCTGCGCGGAAGCCTGGCCGGTGGCCCCGGTCGCAGCAGCCGCGGTGCTCTGGACCAGGTCCACCTTGCCGGAGAAGCCGGCATTTTCTTCAATGGAGAGTCGCGAGGCCTGGATGTCGCCGATCAGCGTCGCACCGGAGCGCAACTCAACGCGGCCGGCGGCAGTGATGTTGCCGTTGAGCTGACCCAGGATAATGACGTCGCGCGCTGAAACATCGGCCTGTACCTTGGCATTGGCGCCGATTGTCAGGCGGCTGCCCGACAGCGTGATCATTCCTTCCACGAAACCGTCGACAACCAGGTCCTCGCTGCCCCGCACCTCGCCGCGCACCTGCAGACTTTTGCCGATGCTCGCGCTCACATTCTCAACCACTGCCATCCTTATGTCTCCTCAACGCCTGGCTCGAAGCCGGCTCACGTTCACTGTATACGCTGGGGCGGAGCGCAGCAACCGCGTGCGCGCTGGCTTTGGGATTACAGTACAGGAGTGCGAAGCGCACACCAAGTTACCTTTGCTCGCGTCCAAGAAGAAAAATCGCTGGCGAAGTGTCAGAATGAGCCGATAAGAAAGGTGGAATGCAAA